>JANLGX010000064.1 GCA_024654005.1 Gemmatimonadaceae bacterium
GGTCGAGCGGCCAGACGTAGCCCGCGGACGGATCCGGCTTCGGCGGGCACCTGTCCTGGTGCGCGGTGGTGGAGGCGAAGAACAATCGTCTGCCGTCGGGGAAGAACCAGCCGCAGGTGGCCTTCCCGCGCCCGTCGGACACACGGCGCAGGCCGCTGCCGTCCACGCGCAGCACGTACTGCTGGTCGCACGGATACTCGAGCTGCGCGCTCTGGAACGTGATCCACTGACCGTCGCGGCTGAAGTAGGCCTCGGCGTTCTGGCCGCCCGCCGTGAGCTGGCGAATCGCCGCGAAGCGGCTCTCTCCCTGCGAGGGCGCGACGGTATTGCTCGAGAGGATGACGCCGGCTGCGTCCGCCGGCGAGGCTGCTTCGGGAATCGATGGCTGAACGCAGGCGGCGGCGAAGCATGCCAGCGCGGCTGCGGCGTGATAGCGGTGCATCGGAGGGATTATAGCGGGGCGACCGCCGTGGCGAAGCGCCAAAGTCAGGGTTTCTGCGACACTCCGTGGGGCTTTACCGGAAAGACCGCGCCCCTTCCGGGCGCTATCTTCGTTCGATGCATACCGCCCATCCCGAACGCGCGATGAACCTGAGCGGTCTCGGCAAACGCTTCGGCGCGCGCTGGGTCCTGCGCGGCGTGACGCTCGAAGTATCGCGCGGGGAGGCCGTGGGCCTGCTCGGCGCCAACGGCAGCGGCAAGAGCACGATCCTACGAATCCTCGGGACGCTGCTGAATCCGACCGTCGGCACCGCGACCATCGATGAGCTCGACATCGTCCGGGACGCGAGCGCGGTGCGCGGCCGCGTCGGGTATCTCGCCCACACTCCGGGTCTGTACGACGATCTCACCGCGCGCGAGAACCTTCGCTTCGCCGCCGACATGCTGGGGCTGGGGTACGCCGCCGTCGAGGAGAGCCTCGACCGCGTCGGCCTGTCCAATGTCGCGGGCGACAGGGTGCGCGGGTTTTCCGCGGGAATGCAGCGGCGGCTCGGGATCGCCCGCCTGATCCTGCGCGCTCCGCGCATCCTCCTGCTGGATGAGCCGTACAGCAATCTCGACGCGGAAGGCATCGACCTGATGAACTCCATTCTCGGCGACGTCGTGCGCGCGGGCGGCGCCGCGCTCGTCGCGCTCCACGAGCTGGCTCCCGCGCGCGGGATGCTCGCGCGCACCGTGAGCCTCGTCGACGGGCGGATCGAGCCGGTGAGTCCCGCGCTCGCCGCCGGCGAGCGGACGGGACCGATGTCGGTGGTGCGCTGATGGCGTGGCGCGACGACTGGCGGCGGGTACGCGCCATCGCGAGGAAGGACGTGACGACCGAGCTGCGCGCGAAGGCGGGGTTCAACAGCGTCGCGTCGCTCGGGGTGACGATCCTGATCCTGCTCGGGCTCGCGCTCGGGCCCGACGCGCAGGCGCTCCGGGACGCGGCCGTCGGCGCCGTCTGGCTCGCGCTGCTGTTCTCCGGCGTGCTCGCGTTCAACCGGTCGTTTCAGGTCGAGCTGGAGAGCGGCGCGCTCGAGCCGCTGCTGCAGTATCCCGGGCCGCGCTGGACGATCTTCGCCGGCAAGCTGCTCGGCAACCTGATCTTCCTCACGCTCATGGTCACGATAGTCGTGGCCGTCGGCGTCGTTCTGTTCAGCGTGCGGATACCGTCCCGATGGCCGACATTATTGGGCGTGCTCGCGCTCGGAGTTGTAGGTTTGGTGGTGCTGGGCACTTTCTACGCGTCGATGGCGAGTCGCAGCCGCGCCCGGGAGGTGCTGCTGCCGCTGCTGCTCTTCCCGATGCTGGTGCCGGTGCTCGTCGCGGCGACCACGGCGTCGAAGGCGCTGCTCGGAGCCGATCTGATGCACGACGCGGACGCCTGGATCCGGCTGCTCGCGGCCTACGACGTGATCTTTCTGATAGCCACGTTCCTCGCCTTCGAACATGTCATTGAAGCCTGAACATCAATCGATGCCGACCAACGATCGATCACTCGATTCGAGCTTGCCGCGCCGCACCGGGATCTGGCTCGCCTTCGCTTGCTTCGCCGTGCTCGGCGCGGCGCAGGCCTATTCCATCAGCAATTCGCCCGCCGAAGGCGACATGGGGCATCTGCAGAAGATCATGTACGTGCACGTGCCCGCCGCGTGGATGACGTTCCTCGCGTTCTTCGTGGTGCTCGTCTTCAGCGTGCTCTACCTGTGGCGCCGCCGGGAGGCCTACGACCTGATCGCGGCCTCGGCCGCGGAAGTCGGAGCGGTGTTCAACGGCCTCACGCTGGCGCTGGGAATGATCTGGGGCCGGCCGACGTGGGGGGTTTGGTGGACGTGGGACGCGCGGCTGACTTCCACGCTGGTGCTGTTCCTGATCTTCATCGGATACCTGGCGCTCCGCGGATTCGTGGACGACCCCGGGCAGCGCGCCCGCTGGAGCGCCGCCGTGGGGATCATCGGAGCCATCAACGTGCCGATAGTGTACATGTCGGTCATGTGGTGGCGAACGCTGCATCAGCAGCCGTCCAGCCCGTCCACGCTCGATCCGGCCTACACGCTGGGGCTGCGGCTGAATGCGATCGCGCTGCTGCTGGTGATGATCTACTTCATTCGCAGGCGCTACGAGATAGCCCGGCTCGAGCGGGCGGCCGAACAGGCGGCCCAGATGGCAGCCATGGGAGGAAGGTGAGATGATCGCGTCCAACGAAACGTTCGTGATCGCGGCGTACGCGCTCACGTGGTTGGTTCTATTGGGTTACGTGTGGCGGCTCGTCAGCAAGGACGGACGGGCTCGCGGCGACTATGCCCGCGTCAGCGGGCGGGGGGAGGATCTGCGATGAAGCGCGCATGGGTGCTGGGCGGAGGGGCCGTGATACTCGGCGTGTTCGCCTGGCTGCTGTTTGGCGGTCTCGAGAAGAACATGGTGTTCTTCCTGACGCCGCGGGAGCTGCTCGCGAAAGGCACCGAGGGAGTGGGCGTGCCGGTGCGGCTCGGGGGACAGGTGAAGCCGGGATCGGTGAAGTGGGACGCGCAGGCGCTCGACCTGCGCTTCACGGTGACCGACGGCGGCGGTGAGATACCGGTACGCGCGACCGGCGCTCCGCCGCAGATGTTCCGCGACGGCATGGGAGTGATCGTCGAGGGTCGCGTGGGCACGGGCGGCGTGTTCGAAGCTTCGAACCTGATGGTGAAGCACTCGAACGAGTACCGCGCGCCCAAGCCCGGCGAGGAAGCGCACGAGAAGTACAAGACGCTCATCCAGCAGTCCGCCACGCCGTGATCGGACTCATCGCGCACAACGCGTTGCTGGTGTCGGTGGCCACCGTTGTGTTCGGGGCCGTCATCACGCCCATCGCGATCCGCGTGGGACGGCGGGAATGGCTGCAGCTGACGTACGGCGCGGTCTACACGAACTTCCTGCTGGTCAGCATCGCGACGGTGGGGATGGTCGTCGCCCTGGTGGTGCACGACTTCTCGGTGTCGTATGTGGCCGCCGTGGGCAGCCGCTCGACCCCTCTGCTGTTCACGATCATCTCGCTGTGGGGCGCGCTCGAGGGATCGATTCTGTTCTGGGCGTGGGTGCTGGCGCTGTACGCCGCGGCGGTGGTGTGGCTGCACCACCGGCGCCCCGGCAACCTCGTGCCGTACGCCGCGATGACCATGCTGGCCGTGGCGGCGTTCTTCGGGATACTGCTGGTCGGGCCGGCCGATCCGTTCGTGCCCGTGTTCCCCGTGCCGGCCGACGGGCCCGGACCGAACACGCTGCTGCAGAATCACATTCTGATGGCGGTGCACCCGCCGTTGCTGTACCTCGGCTACGTCGGGATGACGGTGCCGTTCGCGTTCGCCGTGGGCGCCATCGTCTCCCGGGAAGCGAACTCGAACGACTGGGCAATTCTTTCCCGCCGCTGGATGCTGGCGGCGTGGGCCTTTCTCTCGGCCGCGATCATCGCCGGTATGTGGTGGTCGTACGAGGTGCTCGGTTGGGGCGGCTACTGGGCGTGGGATCCCGTCGAGAACGCGTCGTTCCTGCCCTGGCTCACCGCGACCGCGTATCTGCACTCCGTGATGGTGCAGGAGCGGCGCAACATGCTGCGGCTGTGGACGCTCAATCTGTGCGTGGCGACGTTCGTGCTGACGATCTTCGGCACGTTCCTGACCCGCTCGGGAATCCTCTCGTCGGTGCACGCGTTCACGACCGGCAGCATCGGCTACTTCTTCCTCGCGTTCATCGCGATCGTGCTGGTGTCGACGCTAGTGCTGGTGGCCGGCAATTCCGAGCACATCCGCACCAGGGCGAACCTGGGCGGCGCGGCCTCGCGCGAGACCGTGTTTCTGCTCAACAACCTGTTCCTCACCGCGGTGATGCTGACGGTGCTCGTCGGAACGCTGTACCCGCTCATCGCCGAGGCTATGCGCGGAGTTAAGGTCAGCGTCGGCGAGCCGTTCTTCAACCGGATGGCGATCCCGGCGATGGTCGCGCTCATCTTCCTCATGGGAGTGGGACCGGCGTTGCCGTGGGGGAGCACGACGTGGACCGAGGCGCGCAAGCGCTTGCTGCCGCCGCTGATCGCCGCGGCGGTCATGGGCGCGATCGCTATCTTCGCGGGCGCGCGGGGCGTGTACTCGATACTGGCGTTCGCGTTCGTCGGCTACGCGGCGGTGGGGAATCTCCGGGAATACTGGATCGGCATGCGGGCACGCCGCCGCGCCCACGGGGAAGGGTGGGGCACGGCTCTCGTGCGGCTCATCGGCGGCAACCGGCGGCGCTACGGCGGGTACGTCGCGCATATCGGGATGCTGTTCGTCGCGCTCGGCGTGGCCGCGTCGTCCACTTTCCGCTCCGAGCGCGAAGCCACGCTGGTGCCGGGCGAGACGCTCACGGTCGCGGGCCAGACGGTCCGGCTGAAGAGCGTATGGGGGCGGGAGGAGCCGCAACGCTCCGTGGTCGGCGCGACGATGGACGTGCTGGGCAGGGACAGCGCGGTCATCGGCACGATCCACCCGCGAATGAACTTCTATCGCGTGTCTGACGAGCCGGTGCCGACGCCCGACGTGCGCAGCAGCATCAAGGGCGATCTGTACGTGAATCTCATGGCGTTCGAGAGCAACGGCGCCAACGCGACGGTCAAGGTGATCGTCGAGCCGCTCGTGCCGTGGATCTGGTTCGGCGGGCTGGTGATCCTGCTCGGCGCGGTCATCGGCATGTTCCATGGCGGGCGGCGCCGCCCTGCTCCTCCACCGGCGGCGGCGGAGCAGCCCGCCACGGAGGAGCCGGTCTTGACTGGAGCCGGCGCGTGAACTGGAAGCGCGCCGCCATCGCCGCGCTTGCCGCCGCGCCGGTGATAGCGCTGTTCGCGTTTGGCTTCACGCGGAATCCGAGCGAGATCCCTTCGCCGCTTCCCGGACGCGCCGCGCCGCCGTTCGAGCTGCCCGTCTTCGCCTCCGGCGAGCCGCCGCTTGCTCGCGAAGTCGGCGACACCATCCGCCTCGGCGACCTCGCCGGCAAGGTGGTCGTCGTCAACTTCTGGGCGTCGTGGTGCCTCGCCTGCCGCGACGAGCACGTCGCGCTCAGCGAGACCGCGAGGGAGTACGCGGACAAGCCGACGCAGTTCGTCGGCGTGCTGTATCACGACCGCCCGGCCAGCGGTCTGCGCTGGATCGAAGGGATGGGCGGCCAGAGCTACCCATCCGTGACTGACGACCGCTCGCGCATGGCGATCGATTACGGATTGTACGGAGTGCCCGAGACGTTCATCGTGGATCCCACCGGCCGCATCGCCTACAAGCACATCGGTCCGATCACGGCGAGCGTGCTGCGATTCTGGATCGATTCTCTCGCGCCGGCTCCCGCGCTCGACACGGTGCCGGTCCGATCCGGACTGTGAGGCGACGCTCGCTGGCCGCCGCTTGTGCGGTAGTGCTGACGCTGTGCCTGCCCGCGGCCGCGTTGTCGCAGGACGCACCCGCGAGCGCGCCCGCCGCGGACGCGCAGCCAGCAGCCGACGAGGAGCTGGAGGCTCGCACCACCGCGGTCGCGTCGACGCTCAGGTGCCCCGTGTGCCAGGGGGAATCCATCCAGGACTCGCCGTCCGACCTCGCGCGGGACATGCGCGCGCTCGTGCGCGAGCAGCTGCGAGCCGGCAAGACGCCCGAAGAGGTGAAGGCGTACTTCGTCGGTAGATACGGCGAGTGGATTCTGCTCGAGCCGAAAATGACGGGACTCAACATTCTGCTGTACGTCTTTCCGGTAGTCCTCGTGCTCGGCGGGCTCGCGCTCGTGGTCGTGCTCGTCAGGAAGTGGAGCTCACCCGCGCCGAGTGCGGATTAACACTCAAACATCATGTCGAACAGAAAAGGATCGGCGGCGAGCGCGAGGTTCTGCACCGCCTGTGGCGGCGAGCTGACCGCGGGAGCGCGCTTTTGCCAGCGGTGTGGCGCGCCCGTCGACGGATCCCCCGGCCCCGCGACAGCCGCGGCAGCACCGGGCGTGTCCAAAGCACTGCCTTGGAGCGTGCTCGCGCTCGCCGTCATGGCGCTGATTGCGCTGGTGTTCGCGCAGAACGATCTCCGTCCTGTGCCGCCCGACAGCGGCGCGGCTCCGCTCGGCGGAGCCATCGGCGCGCCGGACATCTCGAACATGTCTCCGCAGGAGCGCGCTGACCGCCTGTTCAACCGCGTCATGAGCCTGGCAAGCGAAGGGAAGGCGGACAGCGCGGCGTTCTTCAGTCCGATGGCGCTCAGCGCGCTGGACGCGCTCGCCCCGCACAGCGCGCATCAGCGGTACGACATCGGCCTGATCGCGCTGGTGTCAGGTCGTCCGGAGCTGGCCGCAGCACAGGCCGACACGATTCTCGCGCAGCGGCCGACGCATCTGCTGGGGTTCGCGCTGGCCATCCGTGCCGCGGAGGCCCGCCGCGACGCGGCTGCGCGCACCGGATTTCAGCGGCGGCTGATCGCCGCCGAGCAGACCGAGCTGGCTACGGGCCTGCAGGAATACGGCGACCACAACCCGGACATCATCGAGGCTCTCAGAGCAGCCCGGGCTCCGTAAGCCGCCGTGCCGCCGCGTGGCCGACCCGCACGCCGTCGCTGGCGGCGTCGGCGAACGCCACACCCCGAAGTCCGTTCCCCGTGATGCTCAGTCCGGGTAGCGCATCGATCGCGGTGGTGATCCGCTCGACACGCGCGGGGTGTCCGATCTCGTACTGCGGGATCGCGCGCGGCACGCGCACGACGTGCTCGAGCAGCGGAGTGTCGCTGACGCCGTAGAGCTTCGCGACCTCGGCGCGCGCCAGCGCGGCGAGCTCGGATTCCGACAGCGCGCCGGCGTCCGGGTCCACGGCTCCGCCGAACATCGCGCGCACCAGCAAGTGCCCCACCGGGCCCCGCCCCTCATAGAGATGGGTCTCCCAGAGAGTGCCTAGCATGCGGAATCCTTCTCCGCGGGCGACTAGCAGACCGAAGCCGACCGGGAGCTTCGCGGCGGCGGCCGGCCCGAAGCCGAGCGCGACGACTCCGACAGGCGGGCACGCGATGCCGGCCAGCTCCGCCGCCGCTTGCTCGTCGTGCGGCCGCAGCAACGGCGCCATCGCCCACGGCTCGCCGGCGAGGACGACTCCATCCGCCGGAATCGCTTCCGTGTCCCCCTCGACGACAACGCTCCATCCGTCTTCGGTGCGCCGCAGCGCGCGTACGCCGGCGTTGCACCGGACGGTGAATCCACCGCGCTCTGCGAGCGCGCGGGGAAGCTGCTGCATGCCGTGCCGTAACGACGTGAGCGCGCCGGAGCTCGTGCTCCCGCGGCGCGCGATCATTCCGCGGATGACCGACCCGTGCTCGCGCTCCAGCGCGGCCATTCGCGGGAACGCGGCGCGCAGCGAGAGCCGCCGCGCGTCACCCGCGAAGATTCCGAGCGCCATCGGCAGCACCATCCGGTCGGCCACCTGCGGGCCGAGGCGGCGCGCCGCGAAGCTCCACACGGACTCGTCGTCGTTCGTCTCGCGCCTCCTCGGCACGAACGGCTCCGCCAGCATGCGCGCCACGCCGAGGGGGCCGAGAATTCCTTCGGTCAGCAGCCCGACCGGGTTCGGCAGGACGCGGCGGATCCGCCCGGCGCGATAGAGAAACCGGACCCGCGCCGCACGGTTCGCGGGAACGCGGTCGTGCGCGAGGCCGATTTCCTCGACCAGGCCATCCATCTCCGGCCGCCCGCTCAGGTACCCCGACGGGCCGCCCTCGACCAGCCACCCGTCGCGCGCCACGCTGTTCGCCTTGCCTCCAACTTGTCCGCCGCGCTCGAGCACGAGCACCTCGAGACCGCGCTGCGCGCGCACCGCCTCCTGGCGCGCCGCCCACGCCGCCGCCAGACCGGAGATCCCTCCGCCGATGACGACGAGCCGGCGCGCTGTCACACCGTCCGGCTGAACACCGGCCGGGACTCGGCGTCGTGTTTTTCGCGCTGATAGCGGTCGAAGCACATCGCGAGGTTGCGCACGAACAGCTCGCCGACCGGAGTCGCCTCGATCCGGCCGTGGCCGAGCTTCACCAGTCCTTCGCGCTCGTGGCCCGCGAGCAGCGCCAGGTCGTGCGCGAAGTAGCTCGCGAAGTCCACCCCGAACCGGCGGGAG
Organism: Gemmatimonadaceae bacterium; assembly: GCA_024654005.1. Classification (GTDB taxonomy): domain Bacteria; phylum Gemmatimonadota; class Gemmatimonadetes; order Gemmatimonadales; family Gemmatimonadaceae; genus JACDCY01. The sequence goes on from JANLGX010000064.1 coordinate 8,612, forward strand.
ATGTCGGCGGTGTCCACCCGGAAGTTGCACATCAGCTCGTGGATCACGGCGCGCCGTACCTCGTCGTCGGCCGAGCGGGCCACGCCGCGCATGACGGGAAGCTCGCCCGCGCGGATGCGCTCTTCGTACGTGGACAGCTTCTTCTCGTTCTGCACGTAGGCGCCGCGCACGTCGCCGATCGCGGAGATGCCGATGCCGAGCACGTCGTCGCCGGGGATCACGGCGTATCCCTGGAAGTTCCTCCGCAGCCGCCCATCGTGCTTCGCCAGCGCGAGCTCGTCGTCAGGCCGCGCGAAGTGGTCCATCCCGATGGGCTCGTATCCGGCGCGCAGGAACCGCTCGCGCGCGATCGCGAACAGCGCGACCTTCGTGCGCGCATCGGGAAGCTGGTCTTCCTCGATCTTCTTCTGGTGGCCGCGCACCCAGGGGACGAACGCGAAAGAGTAGACGGCGGCGCGGTCCACGCCGAGCTCGATCACCGAGTTTATAGTTCGCTCGAAGCTCTCCGGCGTCTGCAGCGGGAGGCCGTAGATGAGGTCCACGTTGATACCGCGGAAGCCGCGCCGGCGCGCGTGCTCGACCAGCGCGGCCGTCTGCTCGAGCGACTGCACGCGGTTGATCGACTCCTGCACTTCCGGTGTGAAATCCTGCACGCCGAACGAGATGCGGTTGAACCCAAGCTCCGCGAGCGCGTCGATGTGACCGGTCGTAGTCACGCGCGGGTCGGCCTCCAATGCCAGCTCGGCGCCGGGCGCGGGCGGGAAGTGTTGCAGCGTGTGGCCAAGGAGGTCGGTGAGCTGCGCGGGTGAGAAGTAAGTGGGCGTGCCTCCGCCCAGATGCAGCTGCGCGAACCGGCGCCGGTTCGGGAGCCGCTCGGCGAGCAACTCCACCTCGCGCTTCACCAGCTCCAGATACGGCTCCGCCACGTCCCTGTGCCTGGTGATGATCACGTGACAGCCGCAGAACAGGCAGCGCTGCTCGCAGAACGGCAGGTGCATGTACAGCGAGAGCGGGGCATCGCCGAGTCGGTCCGCCGCGGCCAGGCGCTCGATGTAGTCCCCGGTGCCCACGCCTTCGTGGAACTCGACCGCCGTGGGATAGCTGGTGTATCGCGGGCCGGGGCGGTCGTGCCGTGCCAGCAGCTCCGCGGTGACCTCCCGTCCCACCGGACGCACGTCCTCGCCCGTATCGAGCGCGCGCCGCGGAATGCTCATGACGGATTCTCCTCGTGCACCGTCGCGACGAGCGCGTGCACGCTCTCGATGGGAGTCTCCGGCATGATGCCGTGGCCGAGATTCACGACGTGCCCGCGCGCGGGCATGCGCTCGAGCAGCGCGCGCGCGGCCTTCCGTGTCGGCTCCGGGCCGGCGAGCAGAACCGCGGGATCGAGGTTGCCCTGCAGTGCCTTCGCGGCTGGGACTCGGGACCGCAGCGCGGGAAGATCCTCCCGCCAGTCGACCGCGAGCGCTTCGGAGCGGAGCGCCGCGTACGCGTCTACGAGGTGTGGGGCATCCTGCACGAACATGATCCGCGGAACGCCGAGCGAATGCGTCTCCGCGAAGAAGCGCTCGAGATGCGGTTGCACCAGCCGCGTCCAGTCGGCGAGCGAGAGTATTCCACCCCAGGTGTCGAACAGCTGCACCGCGTCCGCGCCCGCGCGCACCTGGGCGGTGACGTAGCGGACGGCCAGCGTGGTGAGCTTGTGGAGCAGCGCCGCGAGCAGACCTTCGTCGCGCGCCGCGAGCGCGCGCAGAGCGGGGAAGCCCGCGCTTCCGCGTCCCTGCACGAGATACGCCGCGAGAGACCACGGCGCGCCCGCGAAGCCAAGCAGTGCCGCGCGCCCGGCCAGCTCGCGCTTGACG
>JANLGX010000065.1 GCA_024654005.1 Gemmatimonadaceae bacterium
CGTCGAGCCGGGTAAATTCGCGGACATTGTGATCCTGAAGAAAGACCCGGTGGCCGACATCCGGAACACGAAGACCATCGACACGGTGATCAAGGGCGGCGAGGTCGTCACGCTGGGCTATCACCCCACCTAATACACTCCGTTCCCGCGTCCGATGGAGATTCTGACCAGCAGGAGCGCTCCGGCATCCGTCAGCGTCAGGCTGACGCCGCGATTCGCGACCGAAGGCGATCGCAATGTGGAATTGTCGCTGACGTCGCGCGGGCGCTTATGGAAGAGCGCGACGGTGTACATCAACGACGTGCCGCTCGAAACGCGGTGGGTCGGCCCTCAGGAACTGCGGGCCAAGGTGCCGGGCGACGTCATCGACAAGGCTGGCGTCTACCGAGTCCGGGTGAACTATCCGGGCCCGAACGGCGGGTTCTCGGCTCCAGTGTCCTTCATCGTCGGCTACAAGTGACGGTTGGACTAAATCCGCCTTCGGCGGATAGATCAGACTTTCCTACTGACCGCCGGGTTTCTCCCAACGTCGTCGCGACGAAGCGCGTGAAGATCTCCTCCGGGGAGCGTTCCGAAACACCCGCTCCCCGGAAGGAGAGACCGCATGACGCCTTTACGTCAACGGATGCTGGAGGATATGCAACTCCGGGGGTTGTCCGCAAGGACCCAGGGGGCCTACGTCGCCGCCGTCCGCCAACTCGCCGAGCATTTCCACACCAGCCCAGCGCACCTCACCGAGGAGCAATTGCGCCAGTATTTCCTGTACTTGGCGAACGAGAAGCGGGTCGCGCGGACGACCGCCACGATCGCGTTGTGCGCGATCCGGTTCCTGTACGAGCAGACGTTGCACCAGCCCTGGCCGACGCTCCGGTTCGTGCGGCCCGCGCCGTCGACGCGGTTGCCCTCGGTGCTCAGCCGCGACGAGGTGCGGCAGGTACTCGCGCTGGTGCGGATTCGCGTCTACCGCGAGTGCTTGACGACGATCTACGCGGGGGGGCTGCGGCTGCTCGAAGGCGCGCGGATCCAGATTGCCGATATCGACAGTGGCCGGATGCTGCTCCACATTCACGGCAAGGGCGCCCGGGACCGCTATGTGCCGCTGCCGACGCCGCTCCTCCCGCGGCTGCGCGACTACTGGCGCACCCATCGGTCTCGCGAGTGGCTCTTCCCGGCCCCGACGCGTCGCGGGCTCCGGCACAGCCTCGCGCACCAGGGCGGGCCCGTCACGCGCAGCAGTCTGCAGAGTGCGTTTCGTCGTGCGTGGCGGAAGACCGGGATGGCCAAACGCGCCAGCGTCCACACGCTGCGCCATTCGTACGGGACCCACCTCCATGAAGCGGGCGTGAGTCTGCGGGTGATTCAGGAAATTCTCGGCCACCGGAGCGTCCGCACGACGCAGATCTACACGCACCTGACGTCGGCCGTGCGGGCCACGCTGACCGACCCGCTCAACGACCTGATGTCCGGCCTCTGATCGGATCGAGGCCGGCATGCTCACGGTGGCGGAGATCATCCGCCTCCACGGCGCGGCGTATCGCGCCCACGTCGGAGCCCGTCTGCTCCCCAGCCAGGCGCGAGTCCTGCGGGATCTCGCGGCGTGCCGGACCGCGTACTTTGGTGGCCACCTCACGCAGTGTGATCACTGCGACCGGCAGGTGTTCCGCTATCACTCCTGCGGCAATCGGCATTGCCCGACGTGTCACGGGCCTCACACCGAGCGCTGGCTCGAGACGCAACGGGCGCAGCTCTTGCCGTGCCCGTACTATCTCGTGACGTTCACCCTGCCGCGCGATCTGCGCGCGCTCGCGTTCGCGCACCAGCGCGTCGTCTACGGCGTGCTGATGCGCAGCGCGGCGGCGGCCCTCCAACGCCTGGCCGCCGATCCGCGCTACGTCGGCGCCCGCCTTGGGTGTCTCGCCGTCCTCCACACCTGGACCCGCGCGATGCTGTACCATCCCCACGTCCATCTGCTCGTGACGGCGGGCGGCCTCTCGGCCGACGGCACGCAGTGGATCGCCCCCAAGAACCCCGCGTTCCTCGTCCCCGTGCAGGCGTTGTCGGTCATCTTCCGTGCGAAGGTGTGCGCCGGGCTTCGCCGCGCGGGGTTACTCGACCAGGTACCGCCCGGGATCTGGACGACGCCGTGGGTCGTGCATGCGCAGCCGGCGGGTCGTGGCCAGCGGGTGCTCGACTATCTCGGGCGCTATGTCTTCCGCATCGCGATCGCCAACAGTCGACTGGACCAGGTGACCGATGACGGCGTGACGTTTCGGTATCGGGACAACCGGACCCAGGACGTGCGGCGGGTCACGCTCACCGGCATCGAGTTTCTCGAGCGGTTCCTCCAGCATGTCCTCCCGCGCGGCTGCGCCAAGGTCCGCTACTACGGGCTCTGGAGCGCCGCGCATCGTGCGGATCGCAGCCGGGCACGGACCCTGTTGACGGCCCTGGCGCTGATCGCCACCCCGCAG
>JANLGX010000074.1 GCA_024654005.1 Gemmatimonadaceae bacterium
CGGGAAAACGACCTCTGAGGTCGGTGTTTTCTCCAGGGGGGAAAAAACACCGACCTCAGAGGTCGTTTTCGCCGACATCAAAAGTTCAGCCCGCGGCTGAACTTCACCAGGAACGTGTTCGTGGACGGAGCCTCGAAGAGGTCGCCGAAGTTCTGGCCGAACTGAAAGTCGCCCACCGGAGCGAAGTGGTCGCACCCCTGCTGCCAGACGACGAAGATGGCCGAGCCGGGGCGGTATTCCCACCGCAAGACATTGGTACGCGAACGGCCGATACCGGCCTTCGTAGGACCTGGACCGGCCGTCGGCTAGTTCCTTGAATCCAGAATAGTCGCCGGCCGAGACGAACGGCTGCGCGTAGACCTGCAGGGAGAGCCGCGGCGTAATCGTGTAGTTCACCCGCGCGGTCAGCCGCACGGTGGTCTGCTTCAACTTGCCGAAGATGTAGCGTGGCCCGTCGGTGCTGACCAGGTTCGTCACCCACTGCGACTGGGCGTTGTTGCGGGTGAAGCCGGCGCCCACGCTGACCAGGAGCGCCGAGGATGGGCGGAACGTGACCTGTGGCGAGAGGTCGCGCTGCCACGCGCCGTGACCGTCCTTCAACCAGAAGAGATTCATCGAGCCGAAGACGGTCTTGCGGTCGTCGGTCTGCGCAAAGGCCCACTGGTTGACACTGCCGTTGGTGTACCCGCTCGGGCCGCCGCGGGTGAGGCGGTCGGCCAGGCCCTGGCCGTTGTAGTTGAGTCCGGTGCCGAACGACCAGTTGTTGGTGAAGGACCAGTGCGCGTTGACGTTGCTGCCCCAGTAGCGCCGATCGCCGGCGAAGTTCCAGCCGGCCCACTGGTTGAAGTTGATGCTGAAGTCGCGGACGAACCGCCCGGGCGTGTTCTCGCGGATCTGGAACCACGCACTCTGGGTCACCTCATCCGCGCGCTGGTGGAAGCCCAGGTCGTTGATGTCGAAGCCGGGCGATTTGTATCCGGCTGACAGGCTGAAGCGGGTCGTCTTGCCCGCGATCTTGTTGAACGCCAGCTGCCCGGCGTGACCGCCCATCGACGTGCGGGTCGGGTCGTACTCCAGGTGTTCCGCGTCCGGCCGCTGAAAACTGTGCACCGTGCTGCGCTGCAGCCGCGCGATCGCATCCGCGGTGCCGCGCACCGAACTGCCGGCCCAGAAGCCGTTCAGGCTGAAGCGCGAGCCGATCCGCCAGTCGCCGTCCACGCCGCCGGCGAGGGCCGTCTCGGGCAGAAAGCGCAGGTCATCGGTAAGCTGGCGGCGCGTGGCGGTCGCCATGATGCCGAGCCGCGAGCGGTTGTCGAACTCGCGGTTCACTCGCAGCACGGTGTAGTTGGTCAACGGCTCGACCGGCGTCTCGTTGACGGCCAACCCGGGGCCGGAGGCCACGCGCGCGCATTCGCGGCCGGTGACGGCGTTGAGCGCGCCGACGGAGAACTTGCCCACGCGTCCCGTCAGTTTTCCCGCGCCGAGGATCGTCGTGTTGGATGGCTGAT
>JANLGX010000078.1 GCA_024654005.1 Gemmatimonadaceae bacterium
AGTTTGTGAATGATTTCACAAGCTCCATGAAGCGTATAGCAGAATCCACGGTTCGCCGTCTGTCGCTCTACCTCGGCTTCCTCGAAGACATCCATCGGCGAGGAACGACGACCGTATCCAGCGAGCAGCTCGCCAAGCTCGGCGGCACCACTTCGGCGCAGGTCCGAAAAGACCTTTCCCTGTTCGGCTCGTTCGGGAAGCGCGGACTCGGCTACTCGGTGAACGAGCTGCTCGAGCGGCTGCGGCAGATCATGGGGCTGGAGCGGCGCTGGCGCGTGTGCATCATCGGCGCCGGGAAGATCGGCGCGGCGCTGGCGCAGTACGAGGGGTTCACGCAGCGCGGGTTCGACGTCGTCGCGGTGTACGACTCGAACCAGGCGCGGGTCGGCGAGACCCTCGGCGATCTGCAGGTGCGCGACGTCGCCTTCTTCGAGCGCGACGCAGAGACGGAGAAGTTCGACATCGCGGTGCTCGCGATCCCGGCGCGCGGGGCGCAGAAGATGGCCGAGCGCGTGGCGCGCGCGGGCATCGGCGCGATCCTCAACTTCGTACCCGGGCAGATCTCGGCACCGCCGAAGGTGATCATGCGCACGGTGGACATGGCCATGGAGCTGGAAGCTCTGTCGTTCGCACTGACGAATAGAGATTGAGGTTCGCGCCGGGATGCGCGGTTGCATGCCGCGCTCCGGCCGCTACGCGAGCAAACTACGCTCGCTAGCACGCGGCCTTCGGCGGCATGCAACCGCGCATCCCGTCAGCATTCACTTGATCCGCCGGCGAACGCAGAGCACTAGCTCGGTGCGCGGAGAGTCGCGTACAGACGGGCGAATTCCGCGGGGGAGAGCGTCTCCGGGCGGGCCTGCGGATCCCAGCCGCCCGCGGTGAGAATCTCGCGCGCGCGGTCGGAATCCACGCCTTCCAGGGCGCGTACGATCGTGCCGAGCTGCTTGCGGCGCATTCCGAAAAAGGACTGAACGAAGGCCTGGAAGCCGGGCGCGGTCTCTGGAGGAACGAGGGGTTTTTCGCGCGGACGCAGGCGAACTACGGCTGAGTGCACTTTGGGCGCGGGAGTGAACGCGCTCGGCGGAACGTGCAGCAGCAGCTCGGGCTCGGTGAGCGCCTGGATCGTGACCGAGAGCGCGCCGTATTCCTCGTCGTCGGCGTTCGCGGCCATGCGCTCGGCGACTTCCTTCTGCACCAGAAAAACGGCGCGCAGCGGCAGCGGTGGTCGGAGCGCGTGGAAGATGATCGGCGTGGTGATGTAGTACGGGACGTTCCCCACCAGCACGTACGGCCCGCCGACCAGCTCCGCGATGTTCGCGTCGAGCACGTCGGCTTCGACTATCTCGATTGTTGGATCCCCGGCGAACTCTTCGCGCAGGTTCGCGGCGAGCGCGCGGTCGAGCTCGATCAGCACGAGTCTGCGAGCGCGGCCCACCAGGTGCCGCGTGAGCGCGCCCCGCCCCGGGCCTATCTCGACGACGGTCTCGTCGCCCCGCAGCTCGAGCGCGTCGGCGATTCCGGCCAGGACGCGCTGATCGTTGAGGAAGTGTTGCCCGAAGCGCTTGAGGACCGGCGGATTCGGACCTCTGTCGCGCGGCCCCGGCGTGCGCACGAAGCTACGCGCGGAGGATGACCAGCGTCTGATCGTCGCGGAGCGGCGTGCGGCCGGTGAAGCGGCGGAGCGACTCGAACACCTTCTCGAGAATCGTGTCCACGGGCTCCTTCCGGTTCTTCCTGACGGCGTCGAGCACGCGCTGCTCGCCGAGCTTGTCGCCCTTGGCGTTGCGCGCGTCGCTGATCCCGTCGGTGAACAGCAGCAGGAGGCTCTCCCTCGGATGCCACGGGAGCGACTTCGCGTGCGGCGGCTCGTCCACCATTCCCAGCGGAGGGTCGAGGGCGGGAAGTCTCTCGTACTTGCCATCGGGCGCGAAGAGGAACGCGTGCGGATGTCCGGTGTTCGCGTAGTTCAGCACGCTCCGCTTCCGATTGACCACTCCGTAGAACAGCGACACGAACATCTCCGTCGTCGTCAGCTCGTCGCGCACGGAACCGAGCAGCGCGCCCAGCATCGCGCCCGGATCGGAGTGGATCTGCGCGTGGATCGAAGCCGCGCTCATCGTCAGCGCCATGATCAACGCGGCGCGGTAGCCGTGGCTAGAGACGTCGCCGATCATCACGCCGGTCGACGCGTTGCCGAGGCGGAAGAGGTGGTAGAAATCTCCCCCCACCGATTCGGCGGGCACGACGCGCGCGGCGATCTCGGCGTCGGCCGATAGGCTCGCCGGCCGCGGCAGCAGCTTCATCTGCAGGTCGTGCGCGAGCAGCATCTCCTGCTGCAGGCGCTGCTGGTCCATCGACGCCCGCACGAGCCGCGAGTTCTGAATCGCGATTCCGATCTGCGTCGCGATCGCGGCGACGAGCTTCTGGTCTCCCGCGCTGAAGGGCTGCCCGGTCTCCCGCTCCGACAGGATGACGACGCCGAGCGGCAGGCTGCCGGTCGAGCTGGTCCAGATGATCGGCGCGGCGAGCATAGTGTCGCGGGAGTAGATGGCCTCGTGCTCCGACGTGCTCTCGCTCGCGTCCGCGATCGCCAGGTGGCGGGTGCGAAACACCCGCGCCGCGACGCTCCCCATGTCGTTGATGGGAATGGAGGTCAGCTGCGCCTGCTCGATTCCGATCGCCGCGACCGCGTACAGCATCGTCGTCGGCCGGTCGTACAGGAGAATCGCGCCGCGGCGAGCGCCCACGGTCTGGGACAGCTCCGTGAGGATCGTCTTCGCCGCTTCCTCGAGCGCGACGGTGCGCCCGAGGATCTCGCTGATCGTGTACAGGAGGCTGATCTCCTCGTACCGGCCCGCCAGCTCGGCGGCCGTGTGCTCCATCTCCAGCCCCGTGCGCAGCATCTGGTTCACGACCGGGAGCAGCAGCTTCGCGTTCCGCTCGAGCGGGCGGCTGCCGCCCTCGCACGGACCCATGGTCATCCACGCGCGCTTGAGGCCAGCGAGTCGCGCGGTGAGGATCTCGCCGCCGTTCGTCGCTACCGGGCCCTGCTCAGTCTCGGGGAGTGCGTCCGGAGCGAGTACGGTGCCCGCGGATATCGCCGTGGCGAGCGCGGCCGGGTTCTTCTCGTCGCCCATCCAGACCGCGACCGGACATTGGGTCGCGTCGTAGAACGCGGCGAGCACCGCCTGAAGATCCTTCATCCACGTTGCACCGTCAGGCGTACGGTGTTTCCCCCGTCGACGAACTGCTCGACGCGATCGACCAGACACTGCATCAGGTAGAGGCCGCGTCCGTCCTCCCGCATGATGTTCTCGGGCGTGGTGCAGTTGAGGGTGCTCGAGGGCAGATCGAAGCCCGTGCCTTCGTCGATGACGTCGACCACGAGCTTGTCGCCGGACTTACTGACGCTCGCGCGCACCCGGACGCGCTTGGAGGAATCCTCCCGGTTCCCGCGGAGGATCGCGTTGGACAGGGCTTCGGTCAGGGCGACGGGCACGTTGAGCGAGCACTTCTCGGGCTCGATCTTGAGCTGGCGGCATTCGTGCTGCACCAGCTCGACGACTCGTTCGATCTCCTGCACGTCACTGGGGATCAGCACCTCCAGCGCGACGCGCATCTGGCCCATTAGAAGCTCTCTAGCGCGCGCTCCCGACTGTCCGATATCTGGAAGAGCGTGTCGAGCTTGGTGAGCTCGAACAGCGTCTTGAGGTCGTCGTTCAGGTTCGCGAGCCGCAGCTCGCCGCCCTGCTCGCGGATCTTCTTGGACAGTGACACGAGCACGCCAAGTCCCGAGCTGTCGATGTAGCCGGTCTGGCTGAAGTCGATGAGGAAGCGCTTCTCCCCCTTCTCGAGCTCGTCGAGCACCTTCTGCTTCAGCTCCTGGCGATTGCCGACGATGAGCTGGCCCTCGACATCGACGACGACGATCTCGCCCTGCTTGCGAATGGTGAAGCTCATGGAAGTGATTAGTGATTAGTGATTGGTGATTAGTGATTGGTGATTAGTGACTGATGACTTGTGATTCGGGCAACGAGGCGAGGAACGCCGGCCGTTCCAATCACTAATCACTAATCACTAATCACCGATTTCAAAGCGGCAATCGCCGCAACATTAATAATGTCCCGCGGCTGCGCCCCGCGGGAGAGATCGGCGACGGGTTTCGCCAGGCCCTGCACGATCGGCCCGATCGCCACCGCGCCAGCGAGTCGCTCGACCAGCTTGTAAGCTATGTTGCCGGCGTCGAGCGATGGAAAAACCAGCACGTTCGCCGTCCCTCCAAAAATGTTTCCCGGCGCCTTCCGGGCGGCGACCTCCGGCACCAGCGCCGCATCGGCCTGCAATTCTCCGTCCACCAGGAGCGACGGCTCGAGCTCGCGGATAATTCGTACCGCCTCGATCACGGTCCGTACAGAGTCGGACACCGCGCTGCCGTGGGTGCTGAACGACAGCAGCGCGACGCGCGGCTCGTCCCCAACGATGAGCGCCCTGTCGCGGGCGGCGCAGATCGCGATCTCGGCGAGCTGCGCGGCGGTCGGCTGTGGCACGACCGCGCAGTCGGTGAACGTGAGCACGTCGCTCTCGGTCCCCCATGCCGGCCCTCGCACCATATAGAAGGCGCTCGAGATCGTGGTGATCCCGGGCGCCTTCCCGACGAGAGCCAGGGCCGCCCGGAGCACGTCGGCAGTGGCATACACCGCGCCCGCGACGCACGCATCGGCTCGGCCGTCGCGCACCATTTCCACCGCGTACTGCAGCGGTGGAGTGCCATCCGGCCGCACGACCTCCACGCCAAGCCCTTCGATCGTCGCGTGCGTTTCAGGGTGCGCCGGATCGAGCACGAGCACGGGCACGACGATCTTCTGCTCGCGCAGCACTCGCACCGCCTCGACTATCCGGCCGTCCGCGGACTCGGGAAATACAACCCGCCTTGGAATGGCGGCCGCGCGGCGGCGGAGGGCGTCAGTGAACGTCAATGGGGCCCGGGCGTGCGAAACCGGGCCTTGAGCGCCTCGGCCACTACCGGATGCACCAGCCCGTCCACATTCCCGCCGAGCCTCGCCACCTCGCGCACGATGCTGGAGCTGATGTAGGTCGTGTCGAGCGACGGCACCATGAACACGGTCT
>JANLGX010000085.1 GCA_024654005.1 Gemmatimonadaceae bacterium
GCCGAAACGTGTACATCTGCGGGGCGAAGCCCGCAGGTTCTGCCGGCCGAAGCCCGCAGGTAACTGAGGAGACACTAGCCCATGACGGACTCTCCCGAGTCGACGGCCTCCGACGGTCCGGTGACCGACACCGCAGCCGCCGACGCCGACGCAGCGGACTCGTCCACAGAAGGCGATCCCAAGCCCGAGATCGACGCAGACGCCCTCCGCAAGGAGCTGTCCGGCGCCGGTGCCCAGGCTGCTCTCGCTGCCGACCTTGCTTCCCTGAAGCGCACTATGGGCCACATGCCCGGCGTTCAGAGCAAACTCGACAGCCTCGAGCGGACCATGAGCACCGAGATCGGATCGCTCAAGCAGGGGGCAGCACGGTTCGACGCTTTCCTTGACGCCCTCCCCGAAGGCTTTATTTCGGACAGGGCCATGGCAAGCCTCCGAACGGCAGTCGACTCTAACGGCGACCTCCGTGCCGAGATCGCTGAGCTGAAGGCGCTGGTCTCCGGTACGCCGGACACCGACAAGCCAGAGGACCCGCGAGCAGCCGCAGCTCGTGGACAGTGGGACGCCGCCACGGCCTCCGTGGAGCGGTACGCCACCGGTAAGGGCTACGACGCCACCCAGATTCCCGACGCCGTATGGCAGCGCGCCCTAGAGGCGAACCCCTCCGACCCTACCGCAGCCACGCTTGAAGTGGCCGCGTATGTGGACAAGGAAGTGGGCGCTGCCGCGCGGCGTGCCGAGAAGAAGGACGCGGCCAGCGGCGGCGCAGACGGCGAACGGCTGCCGCGAACCAGCGGCGCCACAAAAATGTCCGATTTCAAATCCATGTCCGTTGAGCAAATCCGCGAGTTCATGCGGACTGACCCAGACGGCTATAAGGCCGCTCTGACCAACGGCTAGACAACCCATCGACCGCGGCGCCCCGCCTCCTGTGGCTCGCGCCCCCTCGCCCCTCGTCTGACCTCGGGGCAACGGTCCTAGTGCCACTAGGACTGACTCTTGTCTGTCAACAACTTCATCCCGCAGCTCTGGCACGCTGCACTCCTCGAGAACCTGAACGACCGGCATGTCTACGCCGATTGCGTCAACAGGGAGTACGAGGGCGAAATCAAGTCGCACGGCGACACGGTACGGATCAACTCGATCGGCCGCGTGACCGTCAGCGCGTACACGAAAAACACGTGGAACCTCACCCCTGAGGTTCTTGATGGTGCCGGCCAGACGCTCACCATCACCGAGCAGGACTACTTCTACTTCGGTCTCGACGACGTGGACAAGGCCCAGATCAAAGGGGCCGTCATGTCGGCAGCCATGAAGGAGGCTGCGTGGGCGCTTGCCGACGACGCCGATGTCTTCCTTGCCACGACTATCGCGGCAGGAGTTCCTACCGGAACCACCAACACGATGACGGCCGCAACGGTCGGATCGGGTGCTGGTGAGGCCGACGCCTTCGAGATTCTGATCGATCTCGGTGTCCTGCTCGACGTGCAGAACACGCCAGCGGGCGGCCGCTGGGCCGTTGTGCCGCCTTGGTACATCGGCGAGCTTCTGAAGGACCCGCGGTTCACGTCGTTCGGTACGGCCGAGAACGTCGCGCGAGCGATGAACGGCACGATCAAGACCATGAGTGGGTTCGATCTCAAGGTGTCGAACAACGTCCCGGTCAGCGGTTCGGCCTACACGATTCTCGCCGGCTACAAGGGCGCGGCGACCTACGCCAACTCCATCGCCGAGGGTTCGCCCGAGTCGTTCCGTCACCCGGACGGGTTCGTTGACGTGGTTCGTGGCCTTCACGTCTATGGCGCGAAGGTGACCCGGCCCAGCAACCTCGTGGCAATCGCCGCGACGAAGGGTTCGGGCTCCTAATGGCTGACGTTGCAATCTCGGTCACGACTCTGACGAAGGGTACCGTCTCGGCTGACCTGATCATCAC
>JANLGX010000088.1 GCA_024654005.1 Gemmatimonadaceae bacterium
GCCGCCGGACTGGATCGGCTGACCGTTCGGCCCCACGAGCCCGGAGCCCGCTGCGGGGTCCCCGGCGGGCTGCTCGAACACGATCTGCTTCGCCGCCTCCAGCGCGAGCCCCATGAGCTGCACCTCGCCCATGTCCTCCGCGATCTCGTCGTCCCACTCGTCCGCGTCGGAGGCCCCGAAGCCCAGCGTCTGCACGATGCGGCGCGGCACGAACCCGCGTTCCTGCCCGACCATGAGCGACTCACGAATGGCGAGCCGGTTCACGTCGTTCATCGGGTCGATGCTGACCTCGCACGGCACGTCTGAGATCTCGTCGGGCCGCAGCCCGAGCACTTCGACCGCGCCCTTGCGCCCCGTGACCGTGAGGAAGATCGGCTCACCGATCGGCCCGTACTTCACCATCTTGCGGATGTAGTCGAGTAGGAGGCCGATCGAGCGCGCGTAGTTGTCGAGCAGCGTCTCGAATCGCATCTGCGAGGCGGCCTGCATGCTGTTGAGCGCGAAGCCCGAGGGGTCGGCACCGGGCGACTCACCGGCGGAGACGGGGTTGATGCTGGCGTTCTGCCGGATGCTGAGCAGGATGTTCAGCACCTCGGGCCGCAGCCGGCTCTCGAAGTCCTTGGCTGCGTCCGCGATCTCCTGCCCGGGCATCAGCTCCACGGCGCCTGAGCCGTCGAACTTCACGACCTGCGGCCCGCTCGTCGGGTTGCGCAGGTTGCCCCCGACCGGCGTCTTCACGTATGGCTTGGGCCGCCCGAACGTCAGGCCGATGTCGACCTCGGTCGTGATCCAGTCGTTGATCGCCTGCTCTTGCTCGATCGTGCCCCACACGACGCCCTGATACCGCTCGGCGCGACGCGCGCTCGACGTCGTGAACCCATGGCCCGTGATGAACGGCACACCCGGCATCTCGTGCTCGGCGCACTCGACGATGCGGCCGTTGACCTCGTAGACGTACCAGCGGCGATCGCAGTACGTGATGCACTCACTGATCCCGGCGAGGCTGCCGCCCCACCATGACGAATCGGTGCCGACGCTGCGGTCGCCCGGCCGCGGCATGCGCAGTTCTTCGACCTTCTCGGGCGACAGCCGCGTCATGAGCTCCGAGTACACGACGCGGTGCGGCTTGTGCTCGATCAGCATCTTCACGTAGATGCCGGTCTCGTCCTCGTCGTACAGCACGCCCATCATGTCGGGGACGCGCACCCCGATCGGCAGCGCGCCCGACGCGGACACGGCCTGCAACTCCGCGTCCTTGCGCTCGTTGTATGCGTCGTCGTCCTCGTTCTCCTTCTGATCGTCGAAGTCGACGTCGTCGTACGCGCCTGTGACATACGGCACGAACGCCGCGTCCCCGCCCTCGAACAGCGCGTCGGCGTACATGCGGAGCAGCGGCTGATTGACCGCACGCTCCAGCGCCGGGATGAGCGCCTGACACCAGCGCTGCTCACGCTCCGCGGCCTCGCGCGCGTCGGGCTCACTGGATGCCGGCTTGATCTTGACCTGCGGCGGGTTGCGCGTGGCGAGCGCGACGGTGCGCTCCAGCTCCTGTCCCGTGAAGTGCGAGCGGATGCGATAGGGCGTCTGGAGCAGGTTCTGCCACTTCTGCGGCATGCGGTCGCGGTGGTAGCGCATCTGCCGGATGCGGGCGAGGCCCGGGATGCCATCGGTGAAGGTCGGCGCCGTCTCGCGGTCTTCGTCGGTCGGCCCGTACTCGCCGAACTTCCACTCGCGGAACTCGGCTTCGAGCTCGCTGCGGACGTTCGCGATGTCCTGCTCAGTGGGCTTCGGGTAGCGGCGGTCGAGATCCGCCTTGCGCTGCTCGTCGAGCGCGTCCTCCGCGCTGCCTTCGTCGTCATCGACCTGGGCGAGAAGATCGCGCTCGGTGGCGTTGAGGTTGGTCAAGCGGCCGTCTCCATGCTCGTCGCATGTGTGGAGACTGACCGCCGCGTCCGATGGGCCTCGTGGCCCTCACGCCTGCAGCGGAGTCGGGACCATCACTGCCGTCAGGCTACAGGCACCGGCAGTGGAGGTGATGGCGGCCGACGACACGCGCGTCACGCCGGTCGCCATCACGATCGCGAGCGTACCGCACCGATACGATCTGTGTCACTCACGCCGCGACCCACTCCACCCGCATCGGCTTCTCGTCGTCGGGCGCCTCCGGGGCCGCGTCGACCAGCTCCACCATGTACTCCAGCGCGGACATCAGGTGGTCGTCGCGCTTGACGATCGTCGGCTGAGTCGTCTCGTTGCCCGGGGGCGGCTGCCGGCGCCGGTAGTGCGTCACCTCGTCGATGAACTTCGCCGCGTTCTCCATGTCACGCAGGTAGAACATCCCGACCGGCGACGGCGGCGTGAGCAGCCCGCCCTGCGTCATGCGCACGTTGCCCCAGCGCCGCCCGACCATGCGCACCCGCGCCTCGCGCATCGGCTGCTGGCCGCCCTTCATGGCGCTCACGATGTTCCACCCGGCGTTGCGCAGCATCGGCACACCGAGCAGCTCCGTCGGGTCCGCAGCCCACTGGATCGACCCCGGCCCCTGCCACCGCGCTTCCTGCTCCGCCATCCACCGCTGCTGACGCTCGACGACCGCAGCGCCGTTGTCCTTGAACGCACCGAGCAGGATGAGCAGCCCCGAGCGCGTGAGCCCGGCCACGAGCCCGGCTGACTCGTTGGCGTTCTCGCCCTCGCCGCCGAAGTCCAGCCCGCCGTAGACCGCCACGAACGGCGGCACGTCGGCGTGCGCCCATGCGTGCACCGTCTCGTCGAACGCCGGATAGATGATCTGGCCGTAGCGCCGGACCTCGTGCTGCGCTTCGAGTTGCCACGCCTCGAGCCCCCACGAGTCGATCTGCGCCTGGCACACCTCGAGAGACTGTCCGCCCGGCCATGACGGCGTACCACCCACGAGCCGCGGCCGGCCGTGCTCGTCGTACTCGATGACGGGCTTGTGCACGGCCGGGATCGGGCCGCTCAGGATGCGACGGCTCAGGATGCCGAGCGAGCCCCCGCGGAGCTGGTCGAACACGCCGCCGCGCATGATCAGGTTCTGAATCGCGATGACGACGGTGTTCCCGCTGGCCCCGGCCGGCAAGATGGCGCGCGTGATGCGGGCGACCTTCTTCGCCGTCACCATGGCGGAGTCGTTCTCATCGTCGACGTCGTCGAGGATGATCAGGTCGGGGCGATCCTCCGCGACACGCACACCTCGAACGGCACGGTCGAGCCCCACGGCATCGACCACGAACCCGCCAGCCGTCTGCAATCGGTTCTGCCGCCACGCGCCGCGGCGGCCGCTGCGCTCGTACACCATGCGGTCGGCGAACGCGGGATAGGCCGCAGCGAAGCGGTCGCCGGTGAGCATGCCGCCCACGTTCTCGACGTGCTGGTTGGCCTGCGCCTGCGAGCCCGACACGTACCACGCGAACTTGCGACGCTGCAGGGCGCCCAGGTATGCCGCTCCGGCCTCGGCGCTCGTGCTCTTGGCACCACCACGGGCCCAGATGCCGATGAACGCCGGATCGCGCATCGCTATCTCGGCATGGTCACGCGGGATGGACGCGAGCCATCGCCAGTATTGGCGGTGATGCGGGGCGAACGGGATCGCGGTGCCCGCACGGTCGCTGACGTAGGGGCGCTGAAACCACAGCATCCAGCCGAGCGGGTCGGCCTCGAGCTCGGCAAGCGTCGGATCGCGAGCAGCGACGACCACGGCTCAGTCGTCGATGCGCGAGTCACTGCGCGGCGGCCGGGACAGCCGCTCACAGACACCGGCCCAGAACTCGTACTGCAGCGTCGCCTCACGCTCGAAACGGACACGCGTGTCCGGCGCGAGGTAGTCCGTCGCGTCGTCCGCTTCCAGTTCCTCGAACAGCTTCTCGCGGTCGTCACGCCACCGAACGATGCGGCCCTCAAGCCCCGGTGGGCCACTGGACCGCCGCTTGCCTGCGGGCTTCGGCACAGGACCACGCCGTACTAACTCGACGGCCGCCTCCACCGCTTCGCGCGCCGACTTGCCGTCCTCGATTTCGCGGGAAACGCGTTTCCCCAAGTGTTCAGGCGCACGATCAATTCGCTGTGCGACACGCGCCGACACCTCGACCCGCTCCCCCGCCATTTCGCTCAGCAGCAACGACACACGAGCCTGCTGGAGAATCTGATTTGCACGACGACGCGTGACGGCCAGTTCGTCCGCGAGACAGTCGCCCATGGTGGCGTAGCCGAGCGCCTGATAGCCGCCGCGCTGCTCCATGGCGATAGCCGCACGTTGCGCGCGCTCGACCTGCGTGAGCCCCGCCTCCAACGCCTCGCGGATCTCAGCCAGCGTCAGCCGCGCCTCCTCGACCGTCATCACCGCAACCACGTCAGTCATCCTCGTCCCCGATCGCGCTCCGGTCCTCGTGCCACTGTTCCCACTGCTTCGCCATGATGCGCTCCGCCGCTTCCTCGACGCTCTCGCCCACGCTCGGCGCCGGCGTCTCGTCATGCCGCGGCCCCAGGCGCGCGAGCAGCGCAGCATCGGCCACCATGAGCCGTGCCACAGTGTTCGCGAGCCGGTTGAGCGCCAGATGGTCAGTAGCCCCCGGCTGCTGCTTCGCCAGCTCGTACACCTCGTCCTCGGCGATGCGGAGCAGTTCCTGCGTGAGCTCACGCTGCCGGTCGACCGCAATCAGCGTGCGGGTACGACGCGCTGCGATGCGTGCTGCGTGGGTGCGAGCGCGTGCCTCCGGGGTTGGCTGCGTCAGTGGTCGGCCAACGGATTCGCAGTAGCGGCGGACGCTGCTGGCGGACACGCCCGTTTCAGCGGCCGTTTCAGTGGCGGCCTTCGCCGCGCTCTTGCCCTCGGCGAGCAGCTCGTGGGCGCGCGTGACGACGGCGGCGCGCTCGTCTTCGGTGAGGCCGGTCTGGTTACGGGGCATGTTCGGATGATGCGCCATGAGCGGTACGAATCGCAACGGTCATGCGGTACGCGTGCCTTCTGTGGCTGCAAGAGCCGCACGGGCGGCATCGAGCGCCTCGATGAGAGCGAGTGCATCACTTGGAAACGGTAGGTGCCTCATCTCGCGTTCGATTCTGGCGAGCGCGTCTCGCATCCGTGGAGCGGCAGCGAGCAGGTGAGCGTTCGCACGCCCAGTCGCGAGGCCGTATGCACCGTGCGATGCGATCAGTTTCCCGTCCGCGGCAAAGACGCCCCACGTGTTCGCTGTGAGCGGCTTCGCTCTCCACCATCCGGGCGTGTGAGCGTCTGAGGGTGTGGTCATCCGAGCGTCTCCTGTCGTTCACGATCGAGGTCGCGCAGCGCACGCGTGAGGTACGCCGGCGGGTCGCTGTCGCCCGAGAGCCAGCGCCGCACGGTGCGCAGGCCCACGCCGAGATCGTCAGCGAGAGCCTGCGCGGTGTAGTTGCGCTCACGCATCCACGCGCGGAGCGCGTCAGGCGTCATCGGCGGTGCGCTCGCGTGGCGATCCACTCGCAGTCAACGTCGTGCTGCTCGGCAAGACGCGTCCACTCCGCGTCGTCGCCCTCATCCGGCACCAGCGCGCGGTCTGCGTACTCAGGCGTGGATCCGCAGTAGGCGCACGGCTCTGCGATGGCGTGAGGGCACTCGCTGCGAGCGCCGTCATCGTGGCCGTAGCACTCTCCGTCGCACGCCTCGATCGCGATGGTGACGCCGTCACGCGCCATGAGCTCGGCAAACTCCTGTGCGCGCTTCTCCGATGCGAAGCAGTTCCACGTACCCACCTGCGCTCGATCGTCCGAGCGGTCCTCAGTGTGAACGGCGATGTAGTGGCTGTCGGTGTAGGTCACTGCTGTCTCCCTGTGCTCGTCACCCGTTGTGGTGCCAATCTAGCACCCCACGCGCACCGTGTCAACATGGCACGGCGTTACGCTGCCTCCCACCATCGCCGCCACCTGTTTACCCCGTCACGCTCCCATCGCATCGCCTTCGATGACGTGCCGTGGTTGCCGTACGGGTCCGGCCGCCTCGTGGGCGTCGGCTCCATGCGACGCGCTGCCCGGCGCCGCGCCCACCGGCGACGCTTGCGCGACGTGGAGCCGTTCACCGCACGCGACCGGGCTGCGCGCGGCGGTACTCCCACTGCGTACCACCGATCTTCCGCGGATCGTTACGCCCGAGCAGCCGCCGATCGAGCAGCCCCTTCACCAGCGCCGTGACGAGCCCGCTCCAGAACTCTCCGCCACGGCGATCCAGGCCCGCCTCCCCTGCCGTCTGCCACTCCGCGCTGAACCGTGCGACCACCTCATCACGCGTCACTACAGGCATCCCTTCATGCAGTGCGGGCACGGTTCTTCCATCCCGGCGTCGCGTGCAGCGGCCCGCACCGTCGGCACGCGCGGATACGTGAGCGTGTGCATCAGGACGCAGTCCGGCGCCCGGTGATAGCGGAGGCGGTACTCCGCCCGGCCGTGCACCGAGATCCACACGACACGATGCACCGAGGAGAACCCCGGAACGCTCCCCGGCCGCAGTCTCCCCAGCCCAACAGCCGGGTCACGCTCCGGAGTCCTGCTCGATGCACCGTCCATCGCTCACTGCCCTCGACGCCGCAGCTCCATCGCGGCCCGCCGGTGCACGCCCGTCTCGATGAGGGACCCCACGAACATGACCACCGCGACATTGAGCACGTCGAGGTGCCAGGCGAACCCAACACCGAGCACCGCCCACCCCAACAGGCTCAGCGCCCACGCTGCCACCAAGTGCCGCCGCGCCTTCCGCCTCAGCGCCTCGCTGCTCGGCCGGTACACCATCCGGGTTTCTCCACGCATCTCACCGCTCCTATTCGTGTCGATCGCGGGCGCAGCTATTCATCCCTCGTTCGGGAGGGACGCCACGTCGAACGTTCCCTCGGGGAACTCGGCGACCACGAAGAACGTGACGCCGGGCTTGAACAGCCACGAAATGTCAGTCGCACTCGGGGCGCCGTCAGACGGCAGCGCGGCGTTGATGTTCACCTTGAACCACGGCTTCGCCTTCGACGGCGCCTGAATCTGCATGCTGTCGATGTCGAGCACAGCGACTTGCCCGATGAGCACCGTGTTTCCCAGTCGGGCCGGCTCAGTCAGAATCGTCGTCATCCTGTCCCCCTCTCACACCTCGCGGCCGTGTGGCCTCCCGTGCGTCATCCCGTCGTAGACCAGCGCCGCCACGTCGTCCGGCGCGGTGCCACTGTCGATGTCGATCCCGACCGGGCCGAGCCCGCCGCAGTGCCAGAGCTGCACGCGCACGCCAGCCGGGACGCACCGCAGCGTGTTCACTTCGATCGTGCAGCCCGTCGCGCGGAACGCCTCGAGGGCCGCGTCCATCTGAGCCCACATCCGCGCCGCCTCGTCACTCATCACCGCCTCCGTTCCGCAGCCGCACGCCTGATGGCCTCGGCATGGAGCGCCGAGAATCCGCGTGGCAGCCTCACCGCCTCCGCCTCAATCTGCGAGAGCAAGGCGTCGCTGATGTGCCGCGCCGGGTCGTCCGCGCGCGCGATGTGCGGCGCGAGATCCTGCTGCCGTAGCCCGGCGGCCTCCCGG
>JANLGX010000097.1 GCA_024654005.1 Gemmatimonadaceae bacterium
CGCTCGTGATTCCGGCGGCGAATGTCGCCGAGGCCGCGCGAGTTAGCAGGCTCGCGCTCGCGGCGCCGGCCACGCTCGGACAGCTGGTGAGCGAGCTGCGCGCCGGCGAGCTCGTCGCGCCGGAGCGGCCGGTGGCAACAGTGGAATCGCGGGACGTGTGCGATTTCAGCGACGTAGTCGGACAGGAGTCGGCCAAGCGCGCGCTCGAGGTGGCCGCGGCGGGGCGGCACAACGTGCTCATGGTGGGCCCGCCGGGCACCGGGAAGACGATGCTCGCGCGCCGGCTCCCCACGGTTCTGCCGGAGCTCACCGAAGAGGAAGCGCTCGAGGTGGTCGCGATCCATTCGGTCGCGGGCGCGCTCACGTCGGAGGCGGCGGTGACGCCGCAGCGGCCGTTCAGGGCGCCGCACCATTCGATCTCCGGCGCCGGATTGATCGGGGGCGGCAGCTCGCCGCGCCCGGGCGAGGTGAGCCTCGCGCATCACGGCGTGCTGTTCCTGGACGAGCTGCTCGAGTTCCCGCGGCACGTCCTCGAGTCGCTGCGCCAGCCGCTCGAGGACGCGCGCGTCGTGATCGCGCGAGCGTCGAGCACGGTCAGCTATCCCGCGCGGTTCACGCTGGTGGCCGCGATGAATCCCTGCCCGTGCGGGCACGCCGGAGGCTCGGCGATCGCATGCACCTGCACGCCGGCCGACGTCGCGCGCTACAGGTCACGGTTGTCCGGACCGTTGCTGGATCGCGTTGACATGCACGTCATCGTCGGAGCGGTGGCCGTGCGCGAGCTCGGAAATGGCGCGCGCGGCGAGTCTTCCGCGAGCATGCGGCAGCGCGTCGCGTCCGCGCACGCGCGGCAACGGCAGAGGTACGGAAAGATCTTCGGCGACCGCGCCAATGCGCACGTCCCCGGCCGCTGGCTGAGCGCGCATACGACGATCCGCCCGGATGCCCGCGCTTTGCTGGAGACCGCGTCCGACAAGCTCGCGCTGTCCGCGCGCGGGTATCATCGCGTCATCAAGGTCGCGCGGACCATCGCCGACCTGGACGGCGAAGCGGCCGTGCAGGCGCCGCACGTCGCCGAAGCCCTGCGGTACCGCGCGCTTTCACCGGCTTTGGCGTGATCGGGTCTTACGCTTTCACGGGCACCGCCTCCATGTTCCCGCAATGATGACCGTCTCTGGCGAAGCCGTCTCCGAAGAAAAGGTCGGATTGTGGGAGGACTTCGTGGACATCTTCTACGCGCCTTCCGAAGTGTTCGCTCGCAGGCGGGCGGCCGGGTTCTGGATGCCGCTGTTGGTTGTCGCGGTGGTGGCGACCATTCTCAGCTTCGGCACCTCGCGGATTCTGGAAGCGCCCGCCGATGCCGACGCTCAGCGCCAGACACGAGAGATGGTGAGGGAGAACCCTGAGCTGGACGTTTCCGGGGCGCGGACGATGACCGAGACGATCGGGGAAGTCCTCGTCTGGTTCACGGGCTTCTTCGTGGCCGCGATGGCAATCGGGCTCGGGCTGATGCTCTGGCTCGGCGGGAAGATTGCCGGCTCCGCCATCAGCGTCCGCGCCGGAATCCTGATCGCGACGTATGCCATGGTTCCTCGCCTTTCGGAGGCCGTGGTGGCCATCGTCGAGGGACTCGCGCGTGGTCCGTCCAACCTCGACAGCCTGAGCCGCCTGTCATGGAGCCCCGCGCGCTTCCTCGATCCGGACACGGCGTCGGACATGGTGATGTTCGTCGCGAGCGCCGTGGATCTCTTTGCGATCTGGTGGCTCGTGGTCCTCGCCATCGGACTCGCGGTGATCGGCAACATGCCGCGCGCCCGCGCGGCCGCGGTAGTCGCGGGCATCTGGGTCGTGCTGTCGCTGCCGGCGTTGATCGGAGCGGCCACGGGCTAGATTGTCCGGCCCCAGAGGGGGGATATCTTATACGGGACGCCGTTCCCCCCGTATCCGGAAGCGACCAATGTTCGGCTGCATTCGCAAGCTCGGCTGCCTAGTGATTCTCGCCGTCGCCCTGGCGGCCGCTTACTACTGGTGGGCGCGCGTCCCCGACGACGAGCCAGCCGCGCCCGGCACGCCGGCGGTCGTGTGGGAGCCGCTCAGCCCCGCGCTCGGCGCGCAGGGCCGGGCCGCGGTCGACGCGCTCGGAGCGGGACAGGCGTACGCCGCGCTCTCCGCCGGTCAGGTGGCGTCGTACATCTTCCTCGAGATGGCCAACGGACTCCCGGAGAGCGCGGAGGATCTGGAGGCCGCGGTGATCAACGACCGCCTCGCCGTCCGCGGTCTCGTCTCGCTCGCCGACATCGGCGGAGCGAAGATCCTCGGGCCGCTGGCGCAGATTCTCAGCGACCGCGACACGCTCCTGCTCAGCGGAACGATGAACGTGCTCGCTACGGGCGAAGGGCAGTTCGTCGTCCGGGAGCTGCGGTTCGGGAGCTTCCGCGCTCCGTCCGGGATCATCCCGCGCATCGTCCGGCAGATAGACAAGACGGAGGACCGCGGTCCGATGTCGCCCAACGCCATCTCGCTACCGCTGCCGCCGGGCGTGGCCGACGTGCGCGTCGGGAGCGGACTCGTGACGTTGTATCGACGCCCGCAGTGAGTCCCACCCGCGCGCGTGACGGCGACCCGCGTGGGGGCGGCGACGGCGCCGCGGCGCGCCGGGTACTGCTCGTCGACGACGAGCAGGGAATTCGCGCGGCGCTCGGCCAGCTGCTCGAGTACGAGGGGTATAAGGTGCGCGCCGAAGCGAACGCGGCGGACGGACTGACGGCCTTCACGCAGTGGAAGCCGCACCTGGTCTTTCTCGACGTGAAGATGGCCGGCGTGGACGGACTCGAGGCGCTCAAGCGGATGCGCGAGAAGGACGACTCCGTTCCGATCGTGATGATCAGCGGGCACGCCACCATCCAGACCGCCGTCGAGGCGACGCAGCTCGGCGCGTACGACATCATGGAGAAGCCGCTCGACACGGACCGGATTCTCGTCACGCTGCGCAACGCGCTGGCGCACCTCGAGCTGAAGGAGGAGAACACGCGCCTCAAGGAGGCGATCGGCTCCAGCGACGAGATCGTGGGGGAGTCGAGCGCGATCCGCGCGCTGCTCGAGAAGATCGAGAAGGTCGCGCCGACGCCTGCGCGGGTGCTGATCACCGGCGAGAACGGGACCGGGAAGGAGCTGGTCGCGCGCGCGCTGCACAGGCGCTCGCCGCGCGCGTCGGCACCGTTCGTCGAGGTCAACTGCGCGGCGATTCCGAGCGAGCTGATCGAGAGCGAGCTGTTCGGCCACGTCAAAGGCTCCTTCACCGGCGCGCTCACCGACCGCACGGGCAAGTTCGAGCAGGCGAACCGCGGCACGCTCTTCCTCGACGAGATCGGCGACATGAGCCTCGCGGCGCAGGCGAAAGTACTGCGCGTGCTGCAGGACGGCGTGCTCACGCGCATCGGCGGGTCCAAGCCGATCTCCGTGGACGTGCGCGTCATCGCGGCGACGAACAAGAACGTGGAAGCCGAGATCTCCGCGGGGCGCTTTCGCGAGGACCTGTACTACCGCGTCAACGTCGTCCCTATTCACGTGCCGCCCCTGCGTGAGCGCAAGGAAGACATCCCGCTGCTCATCCGGTACTTCGTCGCGAGCATCGCCATGCGGGAGAACGCGCCGGCGCGCGAGTTCACGGAGGACGCGGTGGCGGCTCTCAAGGCGCTGGACTGGCCGGGAAACGTGCGCGAGCTGCGCAACACGGTGGAGCGTCTGCTGATCCTGGCGCCGGGCCCGGCCATCACGCGCGCGGACGTCGACCGGCTGGTGACGTCGCGCGCCGCCGCGGAGGAGAAGGGCGGCAGCTCGCTGCTGCAGGCGGACACGTTCGAGTCGTTCAAGGACGCGGCGGAGCGCGCGTACCTGCTCTCCAAGCTGCGCCAGTTCGACTGGAACGTGTCGGAGACCGCGCGGGTGATCGACATGCCGCGGTCGAACCTGTACAAGAAGATCGAGCGCTACGGGCTCTCGCGCGAAGAAGGCTAGAACTCACAACGGCGAAGACTTACATGAAACAGTTCAACAACTTCATAGCGGGCCGCTGGTCGGCCCCCGACGGCGGCGAGTATTTCGAGAACCGCAACCCCGCCGACCCGGCCGACGTCATAGGTGAGTTTCCGCTCTCCGGGCGCGCGGAAGTCGCGCGCGCGGTCGCGAGCGCGCAGCGCGGCTTCGACGCCTGGCGCAGGTGGCCGGCGCCGGCGCGCGGCGACGTGCTCAAGCGCGTGGGCGACATCATGACCTCGCGCAAGGAAGAGATCGCCGACGCGATGACGCGCGAGATGGGGAAGCCGCTCGTCGAGACGCGCGGCGACGTGCAGGAGGGGATCGACACCGCGTACTACGCGTCGAGCGAAGGCCGCCGGCTGTTCGGGCATACGGTGCCGAGCGAGCTGCGCAACAAGTGGGCGATGAGCTTCCGCCGGCCGATCGGCGTGGCCGGGATCATCTGTCCGTTCAACTTCCCGCTCGCGATCCCCACGTGGAAGATGTTCCCCGCGCTGGTGTGCGGGAACGCGTGCATCTTCAAGCCCGCGGAGGACGTGCCCCACACCGGCACTCTGCTCGTGGAGATACTGCTGGAGGCGGGGCTGCCCCCCGAGGCCATCCAGCTCGTGCACGGCATGGGCGAGACGGCCGGCGCGGCGATCGTCGAGCATCCGGAGATCCCGCTGATCTCGTTCACCGGCTCGACCGAGACCGGGCGCATCGTCGGCGAGACGTGCGGCCGGATGCACAAGCGGCTGTCGCTGGAGATGGGCGGGAAGAACGCGCAGATCGTGCTGGACGACGCCAACCTCGACCTCGCGCTCGAGGGCGCGCTGTGGGGCGCGTTCGGCACGACGGGGCAGCGGTGCACCGCGACGAGCCGGCTGATCCTGCAGAGCGGGATTCACGACGAGTTCGTGGGGATGCTCCTCGCCCGCACGCGCTCGCTCAAGCTGGGCGACGGCCGCAAGCAAGGGACCGACGTGGGTCCGCTGATCAACGAAGCGGCGCGCAAGAAGGTCGAGCGGTACGTGGACGTCGGCGTGGAGGACGGCGCCGACATGCTCTGCGGCGGGCGGCGCGCCGAGGACGCGGGCGACGGCTGGTTCTTTCAGCCGACCATCTTCGCCCGCGTGGAGCCCGAGCACCGGATCGCGCAGGGGGAGATCTTCGGCCCGGTGCTGTCCGTGATCCGCGTGCGCACGGTGGACGAGGCGTTCACGGTGAACAACGGGGTGAAGTACGGGCTGTCTTCGTCGGTGTACACCAACAGCGTGAACGTGGCGTTCCGCGCGCTGGTTGAGCTGGACAACGGGATCACCTACGTGAACGCCCCGACGATCGGGGCCGAGGCACACCTGCCGTTCGGCGGGGTAAAGCAGACGGGCAACGGGCACCGCGAGGGCGGCTGGGAAGTGTACGAGTTCTATTCGGAGACGAAGGTGGGCTACGTGGATTTCTCGGGTACGCTGCAGCGGGCGCAGATAGACAACCAGCCAGCAGCTGGCAGCTAGCGGCTAGCAGCTTGAGGCGGTGACGAAACGACGGAGAAGATGGTCTAATCGGTGAAGTGCAGTTCGCTGCTAGCTTCCGCCACCTTGCTTCTATTTCCCAGTTCCGATTAATTCAAACCAGATGCAACCAGTAATCGACGACCGCCGCCGGAACGACGCGCTCCGCAGTCTGAATCACCGCTCGTCGCGCCCGCGCGCCCGGTTCTTCCGCGAGTGGCTGAAGTCGGTCGTCATCGCGCTCGCCCTGTTCCTCGTGCTCCGCTCCACCCTGGTGGAGGCGTACAAGATCGCCAGCGGGAGCATGGAGGGGACGCTGTTCGCGGGCGACTTCCTCATCGTGAACAAGCTCGTGTACGGCGCGGAGCTGCCGTTCGTGAACGCGCGGATCCCCGGCTTCCGCGAGCCCGGGCGCGGCGACGTCATCATCTTCCAGGCGCCGCAGGACCCGCGGCAGAGCTTCGTCAAGCGCGTCGTCGGCACGCCGGGCGACACCCTCGCCATGCGGGACGGACGGCTGTACCGCAACGGGTCGTACGTGCACGAGCCGTACGCGGTGCACACGCACCGCCGCGTCCGCGCGGCGCGGCACGAGTTCGAGTGGCAGCTCGCGCATCTGGTGAGCGGCGTCTCGCGCGACTACGCTCCGACGCGCGACGACTGGGGCCCGCTCGTCGTCAAGGCGAAGAACTACTTCGTGCTCGGCGACAATCGCGACAACTCGCAGGACAGCCGCTACTGGGGATTCGTCCCGGACACGCTGGTGCGCGGCCAGCCGGTGTTCGTGTATTACAGCTACGACTCGGAAAGTCCGGCGCGCGAGCAGAACGGCTCCCGCGTGCGCTGGGCACGGGTAGGCTCACGCGTACACTGAGGGGCGTGGCGATGCCGACTCCAGTCCGCACGCCGGCCACTCACCGCCACACCGCATGAGCGCGATGCGGCCGCACCGCAAGCCCTCGTCCGACGAAGGGTCGCTGGACCAGTACCTCCGCGACATCAGCGTGTATCCGCTCATCACGCGCGAGCAGGAGGTCGAGCTCGCCAAGCGGATCCGCAAGACCGATCAGGAGGCGCTCGACACGCTCGTGCGCTCGAACCTCCGCTTCGTCGTCTCCGTCGCGAAGAAATACCAGAACCAGGGCGTGTCGCTCTCCGACCTGATCAACGAGGGCAACCTCGGCCTCATCCGCGCCGCCCACAAGTTCGACGAGACGAAGGGGATCAAGTTCATCTCCTACGCCGTGTGGTGGATCCGCCAGGCGATCCTCCAGGCGCTGGCCGAGCAGTCGCGCATCGTGCGCGTCCCGCTGAACCGCGCCGGCACGCTGCACCGCATCGGCAAGCGCGCGAGCTCGCTGCTGCAGGAGCTCGGCCGGGAGCCCACGCACGAGGAGATCGCCGAAGGGATGGACATCACCGAGGAAGAAGTCGCCAAGACGATGTCCATCTCGCAGACGCACCTGTCGCTCGACGCGCCGATGACGCCGGGCGAGGACAACAAGCTGCTCGACTACCTGCCCGACACGCTCAACCCCACCCCCGACGAGCAGACGCTGGAGAAGGCGCTGACCGATGCGGTGCAGGAATCGCTGTCGCAGCTCAAGGAGCGGGAAGCGAAGATACTCCGGCTGTACTTCGGGTTGGGGGAGTCCGAGCCGATGACGCTGGAGGAGATAGGGGCGGTGCTCGGGATAACTCGTGAGCGGGTTAGGCAAATCAAGGAGAAGGCGCTTTCGCGGTTGCGGCATGCTTCGCGGAAGCGGGCGCTGGAGTCGTTTCTAGGCTAGGCCGCGTGACCGGCTCCGAGAGAGGCCCGGCGGAATCCAGGCCGTGAGCTCTGAGCCGTTTGCTGTCAGCTGTCAGCAACTGACATATTGGACGTTCCATGGATTTGGCCGGCAAAATCCCTTGCACGTCCGAATCGCAGTTGCTAACGGCTAAGAGCTGATTGCTCAAAGCTCACGGCCTGGATTCCCCATCCAAATCCCCGGACCCAGCCCAACCATGCGGAAGCTAGTCGTGCTGATGTTCACTGCATTCGTGGACATGGTCGGGCTGGTGATGGTCCTCCCGCTCCTCCCGTTCTACGCCAGCGAGCTCGGCGCCGACGCGCTGATGGTGGGCCTACTGGTCTCCGCATTCTCCATCGCGCAGCTGCTGAGCGCGCCGTTCTGGGGCCGGCTGTCGGACATCCGCGGCCGCCGGCCCGCGATTCTCACCGGGCTGCTCGTCTCCGCGGTCGCGTACGTCATCTTCGCGTACGCGGGATCGCTCCTGTTGCTGCTGCTGTCGCGGCTCGTGCAGGGTTTCGGCGGCGGGACGATCGGCGTCGTGCAGGCCTACGTCGCCGACGCGAGCGAGCCGCACGAGCGCGCGAAGGGACTCGGCTGGCTGTCGGCCGCCACCAGTCTCGGCGCGGTGGTCGGGCCCGCGCTCGGCTCGCTGCTCGTGCGCTTCTACGGTCGCAGCGCGCCCGGGCTCGCCGCCGCGGGGCTGTGCGTGGCGGTCGCGATCTTCGCGTGGAAGTACCTCGGCGAAGCGCGCGAGTCGCTGACCGATTCCGACACGCACACCGCGACGCACCCGGCCACCAGCGGCAGCGCGATCATGCGAGTCCTCCGCAGTCCGCTCGAGCCCGCGTCGCGGCTCATCTGGATCTACGCGATCGCGATCGGCGCGTTCTATGGAACCGTGCCGGTCCTGCCGCTGCTCCTCGCCGACCGGCTCGCGGTGACCGAGACGACCATCGGCTACTTCATCATGTACCTCGGCGCGATGGGGCTCGTCATCCGCTCGACGATCCTGGGGCCGATGGTGGACCGCCTCGGCGAGATCCGACTGTGCCGGCTGGGGCTGGCGCTGCTCGCGACGGGGCTGGCGCTGCTGTGGGTGACGTTCACGTACCCGGTGCTGTTCGTGTCGCTGACGCTGATGCCGCTCGGGACCGCGTTCACGTTTCCGTGCGTGACGTCGCTGCTCACGCGAGCGATTCGCAAGCGCGAGCGCGGATTGTACCTCGGCGTGCAGGCGAGCTTTGGCGGAGTGTCGAGGGTTGCGTTTCCGATCGCGGTGGGGTTGGCTATGGATCGACTTGGTGCCGGCGTGGCGTACCTGATGGCTGGACTACTGGTAGGTGCGAGTGTCTGGCTCACGACCGCACTGGACCTTCCGAGTGAAGGCTGACGGATTCCCCTTGGAATATTCCAGGACGCTCTCGGCGCGAGCGTCTAGCCCACGGCCTGGATTCCCCTTGGAATGTTCCAGGAGCTGGGCCCTTGGATAACTTTGATCACCATGGCCCAACAAAATTCCTTTGATGTGACGACCGGCGTGGACCTCCAGGAAGTCGATAACGCCGTCAACCAGGCCCAGAAAGAGATCGCGCAGCGGTACGACTTCAAGGACTCCAAGGCGTCGATCGACTTCAAGAAAGCCGAAGCGCTCATCACGCTCGTCGCCGACGACGACTTCAAGATGACGGCGCTGGTCGACGTGCTGCAGACGCGGCTCATCCGCCGCGGGATCTCGGTCAAGAACCTCGATCTCGGCGAGAACCGGACCGCCGGCGGCGACACCGTCACGCGTGACGTCAAGCTCAAGACCGCGCTCGACGGCGACACCGCGAAGAAGGTTGCCGCCGCCGTGAAGGAGGCGAAGCTCAAGAAGGTGCAGGCCAGCATCCAGGGCGACACCGTCCGCGTCACGTCGCCGTCGCGCGACGACCTGCAGGCCGCGATGGCGATGCTCCGGCAGAAAGACTTCGGGGTGGAGCTGAAGTTCGGGAATTACAGATGAAAGTCGGCGTCGTTACCCTCGGGTGCGACAAGAACACGGTGGACAGCGAGCGGTACCTGGCGAGACTCGGCGCCTACGGCGCGGTGCAAGCCGCGAGTCTGGACGAAGCCGAGCTCATCGTCGTCAACACGTGCGGCTTCATCGACGCGGCGAAGGCGGAGTCCATCGACGCGATCGTGGACGCCGCGCGGTACAAGACCGAAGGCTCGTGCCGCGCGCTCGTGGCGATCGGGTGCATGATCGAGCGGCACCGCGCGGAGCTGGAATCGGAGCTGCCCGAGGTCGATCTCTTCCTCGGCACGTCCGACGCCGACCGGTTGGTTCCCGAGCTGGAAGCGCGCGGGGTGCTCGGCGGCGAGATGCTGGCACACCCGGGCGTGCGGCAGTACATGGGCGACCTCCCGCACGTGCGCTACCTCAAGGTGAGCGAAGGGTGCGACCACGGCTGCGCGTTCTGCGCCATCCCGCTGATGCGCGGACGGCACCGCTCGTTCGCGCTCGACGAGGTGATCCGCGAGGCGCAGCTGCTGGAGCTGGCCGGCGCGCGCGAGATCAACCTCGTGGCGCAGGACCTGGCGCACTACGGCCGCGACCTCCGCGACGGGGCCAATCTCGCTCTTCTGCTGGAAGCGCTCGCGCGCGAGACCACGATTCCCTGGATCAGAATGTTGTACCTGTACTCCGCGGGGATCACGCCGCCCTTGCTGGACGTGATCGTGCGCGAGCCGCGCATCGTGCGCTATCTCGACACGCCGATCCAGCACGCGTCCGACGCGGTGCTCGCCCGCATGCGCCGGCCGGAGCGGGATCGCACGATCCGTGAGAAGGTCGCGCGCTTTCGCGAGGCGATTCCGGACGTGGCCATCCGCACGACCTGTATCGTCGGATTTCCCGGCGAGACGGACGCGGACTTCGAGCACCTGCTGGATTTCCTGGAGGACGTCCGCTTCGACAGAGTCGGCGCGTTCACGTACTCCGCGCAGGAAGGCACGCGCGCCGCCGACCTGCCCGACGATGTGCCGGAGGCATTGAAGCGCGAGCGGCTCGAGCGATTGACGGAGCTGCAGCGCGCGATCAGCGCCGAGAAGAACGAGGACCAGGTCGGTAGGCGCGCTGTCGCCCTGATTGACCTGCCCGACGCCGCCGCGGGCACGTCGCGCGCGCGGCTGCAATGGCAGGCCGACGACATCGACGGCGTCACCTGGATCGATTCGGTGCAGCGCGCGGGATCGTTCGTGGAGGTCGCGATCACCGAGGTGCGCGACGATTTCGATTATCTCGCCACGGCTGTTCGGGAGCTGCCCGACACTTCCGCCCCGGCTCGCACCGTGCAGCTGAGCCGTTCGCTCCCGCTCGCTCCGGCAGGAGCGCACAGCTTTGGCCGGTAGCGACCGCTCGACCGCGCTGATGGACCGCGGCCGCGCGATCTTCCCCGGCGGCGTCAACTCGCCCGTGCGGGCGTTCGGCGGCGTCGGCGGCACGCCGGTGGTGATGGCGAGCGGGAAGGGAGCGCGCATCACCGACGTGGACGGCAATGAGTACGTGGACTACGTGCTGTCGTGGGGCCCGCTCGTGCTCGGCCACGCGCACCCGGACGTCATCGCCGCGATCGCCGGGGCGGCGAGCCGCGGAACGAGCTTCGGCGCGCCGACCGAGCTGGAGGTGGAGCTGGGCGAGCTGGTGACAGCGCGAATGCCGCACGTCGAGATGCTGCGGTTCGTGTCGAGCGGAACGGAGGCGATGATGTCCGTCGTGCGCCTCGCGCGCGCGCACACGGGCCGAAGCGCGATCGTCAAGTTCGACGGCTGCTACCACGGCCACGCCGATTCGTTTCTCGTGCGCGCGGGCTCCGGCGTCGCGACGCTCGGCTTGCCGGACTCGCCGGGCGTCCCCGAGCAGCTCGCGGCGCTGACGCTCGTCGCGCCGTTCAACGACGCCGACGCGGTCCGCGCGCTCGCGCGCGGTTCCGCCGAGCCGATCGCCGCGATCGTAGTCGAGCCCGTGGTGGGCAACGCGGGGATGATCCTGCCGAAGCCGGGATTTCTCCGGGCGCTTCGCGAGATAGCGGACGAGATCGGCGCCCTGCTCGTATTCGACGAGGTTATGACCGGCTTCCGCGTCGCTCCGGGCGGGGCGGCCGCGCTGTACGACGTCCGCCCCGATCTCACGGCGCTCGGGAAAGTGATCGGTGGCGGACTTCCGGTCGCGACGTACGGCGGGCGGCGCGACATCATGCAGCGCGTCGCACCGGCTGGCCCCGTCTACCAGGCGGGAACGCTGTCGGGAAATCCTCTCGCGATGGCCGCCGGCCTCGCGACCTTGCGCGCGCTGACGCCCGACGTGCATCGGCAGATCGAAGCGCGCACCACGACCCTGCTCGACGGGCTCCGGCAGAGCGCGGCCCGGCTCGGCGTCAACTTCACGTCGTGTCAGGCGGGATCCATGTGGGGCTTCTTCTTTTCGCCGGGTCCGGTGTATGACTTTGACGATGCTAAGCGGAGCGACACGGCGATGTACGCCCGATTCTTCCACGCGGCGCTCGCGCGCGGGGTCTATCTCGCGCCGTCCGCATTCGAGGCGGCGTTCATGTCGGCGGCGCATTCGGAGGACGACGTGAGTCTTACCATCGAGCGGCTGCACGAGGCGATGCGCGAGGCGCGTGGCTAGCGCGCGCGCCGCGATCGGTGCGCTGGTCGCGCTGGTCGCGCTCGTCGCCTGCGCCGCGACCGCGACCGCGCTGCCGGAGTCGGACCCGCGCGCGCAGGCGGAACAGGACGGTCCCCCGATCAGGGTCGTGCTCGCTCTATCCGCGCCGACCGCGACGATCAGCGCGACGGGCGCATGGCGCGTGTATGCGGCGGACGGGCGAACCCTGCTGTACCGTCCCTCGGCGCGGGACAACTGGCGCTTCGAGCCCGTCGGCGGCCGCGTGCGCGGCGCATCGCAGAGCGGCTTCTCCATGCCGGCGCGCAGCGGTGGCGTAGTCCTCCGTCCCGTGGATCCCACCGCGTTCCTGCTGCTCAATCGCAGGCGCTACCGGGGCGAGATCGTCATCGCGCCCGCGGGAACGGCGCTGCTGGTTGTCAACCGGCTGGGGTTGGAGAGCTATCTACGCGGCGCGGTGCCCCTGGAGATCGGGCGCCGCGCGCCGTCCGAGCTGGCGGCGATCAAGGCGCAGGCCGTCGCCGCGCGCAGCTATGCGCACACGCGGATCCGGACTTCCGCCGGGCGTCCCTTCGATCTCGTCGGCACCGTCACCAACCAGGTCTATGGCGGCGCGGACGTGGAAACAGCGCTGACCGACAGCGCGATCGCGTACACCCGGGGGATCGTTCTGCACTATGGCGGCCAGCCGGTCGACGCCCCGTATCACGCCGCCTGCGGCGGCCGCACCGCGGCCGGAGGAGAGCTGTTCCCGGGCGGCGACCGGCCGTACCTGCGATCGGTCAGCGACAGGATTCCGGGGAGCGACGGCAATTACTGCGATATTTATCCCCGGATGGAGTGGTCGCGCACGATCGAGGCTTCGCAGGTGAACGCGTCGCTGGAGAAATATCTTCGCGAGTACATCGCGGGGCTGCGCGGCGGTCCGGGCCGCGCGATATCGATAGACGAAGCCGGGCGCACGCGGTCGGGCCGCCTCGAGGCGCTGCGGATCCGCACCGACCGGGGCTCACATTATTTGAGGGGCAACAGCGCGCGCTTCGTCGTTCGACCGGCAAATGGCGAGATTCTGCCCAGTACCTATTTTTCCGCTCAGTCGGTTCGCGCCGCGAACGGCGACCTCGTCCGGGTGATTTTCACGGGACGGGGCAACGGCCACGGCGTCGGCATGTGCCAGTGGGGCGCGATCGGCCGCGCGCGCGCCGGCCAGAGCTGGGAGGGCATTCTGCAGACTTATTATCCGGGGACGAGACTGGAGGCATTGTACCGATG
>JANLGX010000098.1 GCA_024654005.1 Gemmatimonadaceae bacterium
CCTCCGCAGGACCGTGTTAGCGCGAAGCGCGTAGGTCCAGCGGAGGAACACCCAACAGCCGACCCGCCGGCGAGCCTCCTACTTCTTTTCCTCGTCGACGATCTCGTAGTCCGCTTCGGCGACTTCCTCCGCCGGCGGAGTCGCGTCCGCCGTGGCACCGGCTTCCGCGCCGGGCGCGGGGCCGCCCTCGGCGCCGGCCTGCTGCGACTGCTGCTGATAGAACGCCTGGCCGGCCTCGCTGAACACTTTCGTCAGCTCCTCCTGCGCGGCCCTGATCTCGCCGACGTCGTCGCCCTTGAGCGCCTTGCGCGCGCGCTCCACCGCGGTGTCCACGCGGCCCTTCACGTCGGGTGAGACCTTGTCGCCCCATTCCTTCACGTTCTTCTCGACCTCGTACGTCATGCTGTCGAGCCGGTTCCGCGCGTCGATCTCCTCGCGCCGCTTCTTGTCCTCGGCCGAGTTCTTCTCGGCGTCCTTGACCATGCGGTCGATCTCCGCGTCGGACAGCCCGCTCGACGCCTCGATCTTGATCTTCTGCTCCTTGCCCGTGGCCTTGTCCTTCGCGGTCACGTGCAGGATGCCATTGGCGTCGATGTCGAAGGTGACCTCGACCTGCGGCATGCCGCGCGGAGCGGGCGGAATTCCCGTGAGCTGGAACTTGCCGATCGTCTTGTTGTACTGGGCCAGCTCGCGCTCGCCCTGGAGGACGTGAATCTCCACCGTGGTCTGGTTGTCGTCCGCGGTCGAGAACGTTTCCGTCTTCTTGGTCGGGATCGTGGTGTTCCGCGCAATGAGCACCGTGGTCACGCCGCCCAGCGTCTCGATGCCGAGCGAGAGCGGAGTGACGTCGAGCAGGAGCACGTCCTTCTGCTCGCCCGTGAGGACCGCGCCCTGCACGGCGGCGCCGATCGCGACCACTTCGTCGGGGTTCACGCCCTTGTTGGGCTCCTTGCCGAAGAACTTCTTCACCTCGTCCTGGATGCGCGGGATGCGCGTCGAGCCGCCGACGAGCAGGATCTCGTCGATCTCGTTCGGCTTGAGGTTGGCGTCCTTCAGCGCCTGCTCCATCGGCGGGATGACCCGCTTGATGAGATCGTCCACGAGCTGCTCGAATTTCGCGCGCGTGAGCGTGTAGTTCAGGTGCTTCGGCCCGCTCTGGTCGGCGGTGATGAACGGCAGGTTGATGTCGGTCGACTGCGTGGTCGACAGCTCCATCTTCGCCTTCTCACCGGCTTCCTTGAGCCGCTGGAGCGCCATCGGATCCTTCGAGAGGTCGATGGCCTGGTCGCGCTTGAACTCCTGCACGAGCCAGTCGATCACGCGCTGGTCGAAGTCGTCGCCGCCGAGGTGCGTGTCGCCGTTCGTGGACTTCACCTCGAACTGGCGCGAGCCCTCGACGTCGTACAGCTCGAGCACGGAGATGTCGTATGTGCCGCCGCCGAGGTCGAACACGGCGACCTTCTCGTCCTTCTTCTTGTCGAGCCCGTACGCGAGCGCCGCCGCGGTGGGCTCGTTGATGATGCGGAGCACGTCGAGCCCGGCGATCTTGCCGGCGTCCTTGGTGGCCTGCCGCTGCGAGTCGTTGAAGTAAGCGGGGACGGTGATGACGGCCTTCTCGACGCGTTGGCCGAGGTAGTCTTCCGCCGTCTGCTTCATC
Organism: Gemmatimonadaceae bacterium; assembly: GCA_024654005.1. Classification (GTDB taxonomy): domain Bacteria; phylum Gemmatimonadota; class Gemmatimonadetes; order Gemmatimonadales; family Gemmatimonadaceae; genus JACDCY01. The sequence goes on from JANLGX010000098.1 coordinate 1,658, forward strand.
TTCTGGAGGATCATCGCGGAGATCTCGGGCGGCGTGAAGCTCTTGCCCTGGACCTCCACGGTGGCGACGTCGTTCGCCCCCCCGGTCACCTTGTAAGGAACCCGCTTGGTCTCTTCCGTGACTTCGCTCGTCTTGCGGCCCATGAACCGCTTGATGGAGAAGACGGTGTTGGCGGGGTTGGTGACCGCCTGGCGCTTGGCGATCTGGCCGACGAGGCGCTCGCCGTCCTTGGTGAACCCGACGACCGAGGGGGTCGTCCTGCCGCCCTCCGCGTTCGGGATCACGACGGGGTCGCCGCCTTCCATGACGGCCACGACGGAATTGGTCGTGCCGAGGTCGATTCCGATTACCTTGTCTGCCATTGAATTACTCGCTGTTAGCTGGTGGCTATTGGCTGTTGGCTAAGGAACCATACGCCAACGATTTACGGGTGTATTAGTAAGCAACTCAGAGGCCTAACTACTCTGCCTTTATGGCATGTAGCAACACTGTCTCGATAGTGGCGCGATGATTCCAATTGGCGACGAAAATCCGACGTTGAGGACGCCGTGGGCCACTTACGTGATCCTCGGGTCGATTTTCGCGGTCTGGTTCCTCGTCCAGGGAGCCGGCTTCGACGCGTATGCCCTCGCGGCCAGTGCCTGCAATTACGGCATGGTGCCGGGCGAGCTGACCCGCCTGGCTGCCGTCGGGTCGGGTGTGCCGATCGCCGAGGGGCTCGCCTGCGTGATCAACCGGGATCCTATCAACGTCGTCACCCCGTTCACCTCCATGTTTCTGCACGGCGGCTGGCTCCACCTGCTCGGCAACGCGCTCTTCTTGTGGGTGTTCGGCAACAACATCGAAGACAGCATGGGCCCGCTCCGGTTCGCGCTCTTCTACGTCATCTGCGGACTGGCTGCCGCGGCGACCCACGTCTTCATCGAGCCTTCTTCGGCTCTCCCCACGATCGGCGCTTCCGGCGCGATCTCCGGGGTAATGGGCGCGTACCTGCTGCTGTATCCCCGGGTTCGCGTGCGGATGCTCTTCATCTTCATCATCTTCTTCCGCGTCTTCCGCATCCCGGCGTGGATAGTTCTCCTGTACTGGTTCGCGATTCAGGTTCTGGAAGGAATCCCGCAGCTCTCGCCCGGTCCGGAGTTGACCGGCGGGACCGCGGTCTGGGCGCACGTCGGCGGCTTCGTCGCGGGAGTGCTGCTCGTCAAAGGGTTCGAGAACCGCAGCCTGGTCCGGCGCCGATCGCTGGTAGCGGATGCGGGGGCGGTGTTCGGCGACAGGAAGCATCCGGCGGATGTGCACCTGCGACAGAGGTGATTAGTGATTGGTGATTGGTGACTAGTAACGACGGAACGACAAGCCTGGAGAACGGTGGTGGTGGTTCACTAATCACCAATCACCAATCACCAATCACGCCCCTGCTCCTCAATCGTGAGCTCTCCTGGCTGGAGTTCAACGCCCGCGTGCTGCACGAGGCGTTCGACGAGCGCAATCCGCTGCTCGAGCGGCTCAAGTTCATTGCCATCTTCTCGACGAACCTGGACGAGTTCTACATGGTCCGGATCGCGGGGCTTCGGCGGCAGCTCGCCGCCGGCGTGGAGCAGCCGAGCGCGGAAGGAGTCGCCACGCGGGCGCTGCTCGACGCGATCAATCGCAAGATCGCGGAGCTGATGGCGCGGCAGCGCACCTGCCTGCACGATCTGCTTTTGCCCCGGCTCGCCGAGCACGGGATCCGGATCGTCACGATGAACGATCTCCAGCCGGCGGAGTGGCAGGTCGTGGACGAGTTCTTCGAGTCGCAGGTGTTCCCGGTGCTCACGCCGCTCGCTTTCGATCCCGGGCACCCGTTCCCGTACATCTCCAACCTGTCGCTGTCACTCGCCGTGCAGGTGTTCGACCCGCAGCGCGGCAGCGAGCACTTCGCCCGCGTGAAGGTGCCGAAGAGCCTGCCGCGCTGGGTCCCGTTCGGGCGGCCGCATCACTTCGTTCCGCTCGAGCAGGTGATCGGCGCCAACCTCGGCGCGCTCTTTCCGGGGATGGAGATCCGCGGCTGGCACGCGTTCCGTGTCACGCGCTACTCCGACCTGGAGCTGGCCTCGTCGGACGACACGTCGGACCTGCTCGCGATGATCGAGGAGCAGGTGTTCCAGCGGAGATTCGCGGAGGTCGTGCGGGTAGAGCTGCAGGACGGGACGCCGCCCGCGCTGCGCGCGCTGCTGCGCGAGGAGCTGGCCGACCAGCAGGACCTCGACACCGACGACGCGCTGCTGCACGAGGACGATCTGGTGGAGAGCGGTCCGCTGCTCGAGCTGGGCGACCTCATGTCCCTTGCGTCGCTGGACGCGCCCGAGCTGCGCGACCCGCCGTACACGCCCGCGATTCCGGCGGAGCTGCACGACACGACGCGCTCGGTGTTCGCGGCGATCCGTGAGCGCGACATCCTGGTGCACCATCCGTTCGATTCCTTCACGGCGAGCGTCGAGAGATTTCTCGAGGCCGCCGCGGTGGACGAGCACGTGCTCGCCATCAAGATGACGCTGTACAGAACTTCGGGCGACACCGCGATCGTGCGCGCGCTGACCGAAGCCGCGCAGCGCGGGAAGCAGGTCGCGGTGCTGGTCGAGCTGCAGGCGCGCTTCGACGAGGCGAACAACATCACCTGGGCGCGGACGCTGGAGAGCTTCGGAGTGCACGTCGCGTACGGCCTGCCGGGGCTCAAGACGCACTGCAAGACCGCGCTCGTCGTGCGCAAGGAAGGCGACGGAATCCGGCGGTACGCCCACATCGGCAGCGGCAACTACAACTCCAGGACCGCGCGCATCTACACCGACCTCGGCCTGCTCACCTGCAGCCCGTCCATCGGCGCCGACGTCAGCGACCTGTTCAACGCGCTGACCGGGTTCTCCCGGCAGGAGATCTACCGCAAGCTGCTGGTGTCGCCCGTGAACATGCGCGCGCGCTTTCTGGAGATGATCGACCGCGAGGTGAGGTTCGCGAGGGCGGGGAGGCCGGCGCGCATCATCGCGAAGATGAACGCGCTGGTGGACGAGGAGATCATCACCGCGCTGTACGGCGCGTCGGAAGCAGGCGTCGAGATCGACCTGATCGTGCGCGGGATCTGCTGTCTGCGGCCGGGCTTACCGGGCGTGAGCGAGCGCATCCGTGTGCTCAGCATCATCGGCCGCTTTCTCGAGCACTCGCGCATCTGGTACTGGGAGAACGGCGGCGAGCCCGAGTACTACTTCGGCTCGCCCGACTGGATGCCGCGCAACCTGGACCGGCGGGTGGAGTGCGTCGTGCCGGTCGAGGATCCGAGGCTGCACCCGCGGCTCAAGTCGCTGCTGGAGGCGTCTCTCGCGGACAACCGGCAGGCGTGGGAGCTGCGGGCCGACGGCACGTACGAGCAGCGGCTGCCCGGCGCCGAGCCTGAGCGCGCGACGCACAGAACGCTGCTGCTCGATTCATGGGGCATGATCGAGGAGCCCGTCGCGGCCCGGTGATCAGGCGGCCGTAGACTTCGCGGGCTTCGAGCGCGTGGCGGCTGTCCCCGCTGCCAGCAACGTTACCGGAACCTTCGCGAGCTTCTCCAACAGACGCGACTTTCGCTCTGCGCCCCACAGCTCGAGCTGCATGTCGCCGCCTTTCGCGGACGGCACAGCGCGGAGTACGAGCGAATCGTCGGACCATTCGGCTTCAACCCGCTCCACGACGGCGGAGTGTCCGCGGTCGAGCCCGTCGGCCACCCGGAGAATCGCGGACAACCGCTTCACTACCTGCCGCGACTGCTTGTCGAGCCCCGAATAATTGCGGTGCTTCTTCTTCGGCCGCGGGCCGCGATGATACCGCGCGACGTTGGCGACGATCACCTGCTCCACCGGCGTCATCCCCAGCAGCTCGGCGTGGGTGATGAGATGGTACGAGTGCTTGTGGTGGTCTTCGTAGTTGATGTGGTAGCCGATGTCGTGCAGCAGCGCGGCGTCGGATAGCAGCGCGCGCTCGCCTTCCTCGCAGCCGAGCCGCTCGCCGATCTGATCGAAGATCTGCAAGGCGAGCTGCTGCACGTGCTGCGAGTGCAGCTCCTCGTAGTGCGACCGCTCGGCCAGCTGCAGGACCGACCGCGCGCGCGACTCGCCGGGATCCGCGATGGTCGGCCGCACGCGGGCCGTCTCCAGCAGCAGCCCCTCACGAATGCCGTAGCTGGAGACAGTCAGTTCCGGTGAATCGAGCCGCTCCAGCACTTCGACGATGACGCTGATGCCGGCGACGATGATGTCGGCCCGGGCGGGATTCAATCCCGGAAACTTGGCACGCTCGTCCGCGGGAAGGTCGATCAGCGCATCGAGAATCCGCTCGATCTCGGCGCACGGCACCTTCGTCCCCTGTACGGTCTGCGCCATGTGCAGGCCGCGGTGGGCGAGGTACATCTCGCCGATGTTGGTGCACGTGCCCCCGGACCCGATGACCGTCGCGCCGTGCCAGTTGCGCACCGGCAGCTTGCGCGCGAGGGCGCGGCGCACCTTGCGGCGCAGCTTCTTCACTCTCGACCGCTTGATCTTCTGCGGCAAAAACTCTTCGGTGAGACGCAGCGCGCCCAGCGGCAGCGAGATCAGCCGCTCCAGCAGTCCGTCGGCGCTGAGCGCGATCTCCAGCGATCCGCCCCCGATGTCGAGCACGGCCGCGCGGCCCTTGCCGAGCTCGAAGTGCGCCAGCGCGCTGCGGAAGCTGAGCCGCGCCTCGTCCTCGCCGTCGAGCACGCGCACGGCGAGCCCGCTCTCCTCGCGAATGAGATCGAGGAAGAGCTGGCCGTTGCTGGTGTCGCGCACGGCGCTCGTCGCGACGGCCTCGACACGCTCGGCGCCGAGCTGGCGGGCGAGCGTGGTCATGCGCCCGACGACTTCCAGCGCGTCGCGCAGCCGGCTCTCGTCGATGCGCCGCGTCTCGCGAGTGCCCGCGCCGAGTCGCGGTGCGGCCTTCATCTCGTCCACGACGCGGATCGTGCCGTCGTGGCCGACGTCGGCGACGATCTGGCGGATCGAGTTCGACCCGATGTCTATGGCCGCGATGCGGACAATTCTCTCGGACATCAGTCCTCGAAGTGGTGCTTGATCTGCTTGCCCTCGGCCAGATACACGGCGTCTTCGCCGATGTTGGTTGCGAGGTCGGCGACGCGCTCGAGATTGCGGCTGACGAGCAGCAGCTCGAGCGAGGGCGTGATCGTGCGGGCGTCGGCCATCATGTGCGTGAGCAGGATCCGGAAGACGGAGTTGTGCAGCGAGTCCACGACGTCGTCCGCCTTGCAGACCGCGCGGCCCAGCGCGCCGTCCGCCTGAATGAAGGCGTCGAGCGCGTCGCTCAGCATCGCGCGGGCGCGCCGCGCCATGTCCTCCAGCTCGGGACCGGGAATGACGGTCGCGTTCGTATCGATCAGCCGGAGCGACGACTCGGCGATGTTGACCGCGTGGTCGCCGACGCGCTCCAGGTCGTTCGAGATCTTGATCGTACCGATGATGAACCGGAGATCTCTCGCCATCGGCTGCTGCAGCGCGAGCAGGGCGATGGCCCGCTTCTCGATCTCGATCTCGAGGTCGTTGAGGTCCTTGTCACCGCCGACGACGAGCTCCGCCTTGCCGCGGTCGCGCGCCAACAGCGCGCTGACCGCCAGCTCGACGAGATGCTCGGCTTTCTCCGACATGTCGAGCAGCCGCTGCTTGAGCTCGGCGAGCTGGTCGTGAAAATGGCGGAACCCTCCGCTCGGCTCTGTCGCCGCGGTCATCCGAACCTCCCGGTGATATAGGCCTCGGTCTGCTGCTCGCGCGGAGCAGTGAAGAGTTGCCCCGTCGCGTCGCACTCGACCAAGCGGCCAAGATAGAAAAAAGCGGTGTAGTCGGACACGCGCCCTGCCTGCTGAAGGTTATGCGTAACTATCACTATTGCCAGCTCTGATTTCAGCTCGACCAGCAGCTCTTCGATCTTCTGCGTGGCGCCGGGGTCGAGCGCGCTCGCGGGCTCGTCCAGCAAGAGGACCTCGGGCTGGTTCGCCAGCGCGCGAGCGATGCACAGCCGCTGTTGCTGTCCGCCAGATAGGCCCAATGCACTCTGCCGCAACCTGTCTTTCACTTCATCCCACAGCGCGGCGCGGCGTAGGGAGCGTTCGACCACGTCGTCGAGCTCGCGCCCGCGAAGGCCGACGTTGATGCGCGGCCCGTACGCCACGTTGTCATAGATGGATTTCGGGAAGGGGTTCCATCTCTGAAAGACCATGCCGACGCGATGCCGCAGGTGGACGACGTCCATGTCGGGTGCGTACACGTCCTTGCCGCCGAGCAGAACGCTGCCTTCGTGGCGCGCGCCGGGGATCGTGTCGTTCATCCGGTTGATCGAGCGCAGGAAGGTGGACTTGCCGCACCCCGACGGCCCGATCAGCGCCGTGATCGAGCGCGACGAGACGGTGATGTTGACCCCGTGCAGCGCCTGCTTCTTCCCATACCAGAAGGAAAAGTCTCTCGCGGCCACGGCCGACCCGATCATCCGAATCTCCCCGTGATGTAGGCTTCGGTGCGAGGGTCGCTTGGAGCGGTGAACAGGGTGTTGGTCGGCGCGGCCTCTACGAGGTCTCCCATCAGCAGGAACGCAGTCCTGTCGGATACGCGGGCGGCCTGTTGCATGTTGTGCGTCACGATGACGACGGCGATGTCCTGCTTGAGCTGGTACACGAGCTCCTCGACTTTCTGCGCGCTCAGCGGGTCGAGCGAAGCCGTCGGCTCGTCCAGCAGGATAACTCGCGGGCGGATCGCCAGCGCCCGCGCGATGCACAGCCGCTGCTGCTGGCCTCCGGAAAGCGCGATCGCGCTCTCGTCGAGCCGGTCCTTGACTTCCTCCCAGAGACCGGCGTGGCGGAGCGCACGCTCGACGATGCCTTCGGCTTCCCTTCCGCGGGGAGCTCCGCGCCCGAGGATCTTGAGCCCGGCGGCAACGTTGTCGCGGATGGACATAGTTGGAAACGGCGTGGGCCTCTGAAACACCATCCCGACGTGCCGCCGCACCGCGATGGGATCCGCGCCGGGCGCATAGATGTCCGTCCCGTCGAGCCTCACCGTTCCCGTTGTGGTCGCGCCCGGCAGCGTTTCGTGCATCCGGTTGAGGCAGCGCAGCAGCGTCGACTTGCCGCACCCCGAGGGGCCGATGATCGCCGTGACCTCGCGATCCTGGAAGTCGATGCTGACGTTCGACACCACGCGCGACCTGCCGAAGTACGCACTCAGCTCGCGCGTGGTGAGGCACGGCTCTCGCGCTGCCTCTTCTTGCGGTGCCTTGATCACCACCGGATCAGTCAGCGGCTGAGCCAAAGCGTGCGCGGGTCGCGTGACGGGCCGCGAGGCTGATGATGAGAACGATGACGATCAGAACGAGCGCGCCGGCCCACGCCTGCTTGTGCCACTCGTCGTATGGACTGATGGCGTAGGCGAAGATCTGGAGGGGGAGAGCGGCAATGGGTTCATCGAGCGTAGTGGACCAGAACTGGTTGCCGAACGCGGTGAACAAGAGCGGAGCCGTCTCGCCCGCGATGCGGGCGACGGCAACCAGCGCGCCGGTGACGATTCCAGGCAGCGCGGTGCGAAGGATCACGCTCATGGATGTTCGCCATCGCGGGTACCCGAGGGCGAGCGCCGCTTCGCGCAGCGAGTTCGGCACGAGCCGGATCATCTCTTCGGTCGTGCGGGTCACCAGGGGAATCATCATGGCGCCGAGGGCGATTCCACCGGCGAGCGCGGAGAAATTGCCGAAAGGACGCACCAGAAACTGCCAGGCGAATATCCCGAGCACGATCGAGGGCAGGCCGTTCAACACGTCCGACAAATACCGCACGGTCATCGCCAGCGCGCCGCCGCGCTTCTCCGCGAGGTACAGTCCGGCTCCGATTCCGACCGGCAGACCGATGGCGGCCGCGATGGCGATCAGGATGAGCGTTCCCACGATGGCATTGGACATTCCACCGCCCGCTTCGCCTACCGGCCGGGGCATGTTCGTGAAAAAGTCCGGCGTGAGAGTGCTCGCGCCTTTCTGCAGGAGATGGAAGAGAATGAACAGGAGCGGGAGCGTGGCGAGCACGGCCGCGACGTACGTGAGCCCCAGCATAAAGACGTTGCCCGCTTTGCGGCGGCGAAGGGCACTCATGACTTCGGCCCGCTCGCCACGCGCCAAACCAGCCACCGCGCCATGCCGTTGACGATCAGCGTGATGACGAACAGGACGGCGCCGACCGCCATCAGCGCCGACAGGTGCAGATCGCTCGTGGCCTCGGTGAATTCGTTCGCGATCAATGACGCCATGGTGTAGCCCGGCGCCAGCAGCGACGCCGAAATCTCCGGCCGGTTGCCGATCACCATCGTGACCGCCATGGTCTCGCCGAGCGCGCGGCCCAGGCCGAGGATGACTCCGCCGATGATACCGGAGCGCGCGTACGGGATCACGGCGTCCCAGATCATCTCCCACTTGGTGGCGCCGAGTGCCAGCGCCGCGTCGCGTTGCGAGCGCGGCACGGCGATGAGCACCTCGCGCGTGACGGCCGAGATGTACGGCAGCGCCATGATCGCGAGGATGACACCCGCCGCCAGCATGCTCGGTCCGTACGCGGGGCCGCTGAACAGCGGCGTGTTTCCCAGGTGCAGCGTGTCGCGGAAGAAGGGAACTACATGGTCGCGAAGCATGGGCACGAGGAAGAAGATTCCCCAGAGGCCGTACACCACGCTCGGAATGGCCGCGAGCAGATCGACGAGGAAGGCGACCGGCTGCCGCAGCCATTTCGGCGCGATCTCCGAGAGAAAGATCGCGACGCCCAGCGCGAGCGGTGTCGCCAGCACGAGCGCGATGAAAGAAGAGACGAGCGTACCGTAGATCGCCGGCGCCGCGCCGAACTTCCCGGCCTGCACGTTCCATTCGCTGCTGGTGATAAACGACAGTCCGGCGGCCGACAGCGCCGGCCACGCCGCGACGCCGATCGCGACTGCGATCAGCAGCAGCAACGCGGGAATCATCAGCGCGAACGCGGTGATGACGACCCGATAAACGCGGTCGCCCGGCGCGGCGCCCGCGAGACTCGCTACGCGGCGCCCGCGCGCGAATCCTCCGGACGTCCCGGAGGACGCGATCGCGTCACCCACCGGCTGACGTCGCCTGGATGGAATCGAGCCGCTGCAAGAGCTTGTCGGCGATCGCGGGAGGCAGCGGCGCGTAGTCCAGCGCGGCGGCTTGCTTCTCTCCCTCCGTCAGCGCCCAGCGGAGAAAATCCACCAGCTTGCGCGCCTTGACCGAATCCGCCTGTTGCCGGTAGAGCAGCAGCCACGTGAACGACGAGATCGGGTACGCCCCCGCCCCCGGGCTGTTCACGATCGAGATGCGATAGTCGGTGTTGGCGGGAAGCTGCGCGGCGACTCCGGCGGCCGCGGCCGTGACCGCTTCGATACTCGGCGCCACGAACTGTCCCGCGACGTTCAGGACCGACGCGACCGGAAGGTCGTTCTGATTCGCGTACGCGAGCTCGACGTACCCGATCGCGCCGGGAATCTGCTTGATCTGACCCGCTACTCCTTCATTGCCCTTGCCGCCGAGTCCCGTCGGCCATGCCACGTCTTTTCCGCGGCCGGGGCCGCCGGCCCACTCCGGGCTGATCGCCGTCAGGTAGTCGCTGAAGACGTAGGTGGTCCCGCTGCCGTCCGATCGATGGATCACCAGCACGTCTCTCGCCGGCAGCGTAACGCCGGGATTGTGCGCCGCGATCCGCGGGTCGTTCCACTTCTTGATCGCGCCGAGGAAGATCTGCGCGATGACCGGTCCGGACAGTCGCAGCTCTCCGGAAAGCTCCGGCAGGTTGTACGCGATCGCGACCGCGCCGAGCACGGTGGGGAAGTGCATGATCGCGCCGCCCTTCGCCTTGGCGAGCTCGTCGTCGGTCATCGGTCCGTCGGTGGCGCCGAAGTCCACGGTTCCCTCCGACAGCTGCCGGATCCCGCCGCCCGAGCCAATCGACTGGTAGTTGATGCGAACGTTGGTGGCCGCCGCGTAGTCGGAGAACCACTTCGAGTACAGCGGGTAAGGGAACGTCGCGCCGGCGCCGGTCAGATCGACCGAGCCCGAGCGCGTCGCGGGCGAAGCGTCGCCGGCGGGACGGGAGTCGCCGCAGGCCAGCGCGAGAATCGATACCAGTGCAAGAATGCGTGAAGACACGTCGATCTCCTGTTGCGCGATAACGCGCTAGAATCGTCCAATGAGGTGCAGGAACACCGCTTTGCTCGGCGCGGCCGGTCCGCCGTCGCGAGGGAGCTGTTCCTGATAGTCGAGCGAGAGCGAAGCAGCCTTGGTTAGATCGATCGCGACGCCGCCGATCACGAGCGTGTGCCGCTGGCCCAGCGCTCTGTTCGTAGTGACCCTGTCCACGCGTCCCACCAGCGAGACCGATCGTGCCGCGCCCGCCCCCGACGCGAACGGTCGAACGATCGCGTACGCCGAGACGAGATGACCCGTGCTGTCGACGATCGCCCGCGGCTCGGTGACGGTGTTGGATCCGGTCTCGCCTTCGTCCGCCCGCGCGGCGTACTGCGCGGCGATCGTGAGCGCCGGATTCTTCACGGCGGCGAACACGCCCCAGCGGTCGCGTTGAAGCGAGCTGCCCACCGGACCGAGCTGACCGGCGCCGCCGCCCGCGAACCTGCTCCCGGTCGAGCCCTGATAGCTCCACGCCGTCAGCGCCAGCGAGCCGAGGAGCCCGTCCGCGCGGCTCGCGAACGGCGTGAGCGTGAGGCGCGCGCCGTAATCCTTGAAGCGGTCGACCTCGCGCGACGTGTATCCCGGACCGTTCGTGATCGCGGCGTAGATCTCCCCGAGCTCGCGGGGCAGCGTGATGGCCGAGGCCAGGCCCGCGTCCGCCGACGAGAAGTAGCCGTGCCGGTCGGTCGCGACTGTCGACATCCAGCGCGGCCAGTAGGTCTCGTCGTGCTCGATGAAGACGTTGTGCACGAGGCCGAAGCGCGCGGCGGCGCGCACGTTTCCGCGCTTCAGGTAGTCGTACTGGAGGTACGCGTACTTGGCGCGAACCGTCCAACCGCGGTAATACGAGTCGTTACCCGACTGCTGCTGCTGAAAGACGTCGGTCGTGATCCGGACGCTGGCCCGCTCGCCGGCGGGCATTTTGAGCGTGAGGTACACCCGCTCGAGGTCGAACTTGTTGGCGCCGCGGGACGAGCCGCGGTTGGTCTGATACTGGTAGTTCGCGAACATCACGCCGGACAGGTCCAGCTTCGGCGCAGCCTGTCCGGCAGGCCTGGCCGTATCGGCTCCTGTCTTCACTACGGAATCCGGCTGCTGCGCACGGAGCTGTGCGGCACACGCGAAAATCGCGAATGCAACCGCGGTTGCTGCGACTGCCCGGCGGAAAGTTGCGATTGGTCTTTCCACGTTTCCTCGCGCCTCGAATGAAAGGGGATCCTTCCTCGACGCGCTCAGAATCGCCGTCCGACGTCTCTATTTACCTACCGTTGTGCAACGATTTTGTAACGAACGGCAAACCGGGTCAGCCGTTTCCGCCGGAGGGGAAGAACGCGCGCACCGTGGTGCCTCTCCCCACATGGCTTTCGGCGGCGACGACTCCGCCGTGGGCCTCGACCAGGTGCTTCACGATGGCGAGCCCAAGACCGGTGCCGCCGCTCTGGCGCGACCTGCCGGGATCGGCACGGTAGAACCGCTCGAAGATGCGCGGCAGGTGCTCTTGCGGGATTCCCTGTCCCGTGTCCTTGACCCCCAGCCACGTGCCGTCCGAAGCCTGCTCCGCGAACACCGTGACGCTCCCGGCGGCGGTATGCCGGATGGCGTTCTCGACCAGGTTCGACAGGATCTGTGTGAGCGCCACGCGGTCGGCGCGCACGACGCCCGCGCCCGGCGTAATCTCGAGCTCGAGCGACAGGTTTTTTTCGCCCGCCTGGGCGCCGGCCTGCTCCAACACTTCGCTCGCAACCGGTCCAATCTCGACCGGACCGGGCTGAGGAACCCAGCCGCCGGACTCGATGCGGGACAGATCCAGCAGATCGTCCACGATGCGCTGCATCCGCGCGGTGTTGGCCCGGATCATCTCGGAGAACTCCCGTCTCGCGTCCGGCGCCACGTCGTCGGCCGCGAGGGTCTCTGCGAAGCCGCGAACGACCGTGAGCGGCGTACGAAGCTCGTGCGACACGTTCGCCACGAAGTCCCGGCGCACCGCCTCGAGCCGGCGAAGCGGCGTGAGATCCAGCGCCGCGAGCACGGCTCCGCCGCCCGGAAGCGGCCGGGTGGACAGGGAGACGTGCCGCGCTCGAACGTCGATCTCCAGGGGGCCGACCGGAGTTCCTCCCAGCGCGCTCTGCAGCGCCTGATGCACGGCCCGCACGCGCGACAGCCTGTCCGCGGCGAAGGGGACGGGGTCCGTCACCCCGAAGACGTCCCGTCCGGCGCGGTTGATCCGGATCACCTTGCCGGTCGCGTCCGAGACGAAGATCGCTTCGGTGAGCGACTCGATCAGGCCGGCGAAAAGAGCGTCTGCCGCTGCGACCGCGCGGGTGCGCTTCCGCAGCTGCTCCGCGAGATCATGCACCGCGACGCCGACATCAGCGATCCCGGGCGGACCGGAGAGCGGGGGATTCGCATCGAGGTTGCCGGCGGCGATCGACCGGGTCGCGTCGCGCAACCGGGCCAGGGCTTGCGTGGAGCTTCGCGCCACAGCCCAGGCAAGGAGGACCGCCACCACCGCGGCGACCGCCGCCGGCGCGAGCAGGGACCCGCTGTCCTCGGCCGGACCGAATACGCGTGCCGCGGCCGCAAAGGCAGCGATTACCAAGAGTCCGTATCCGGCGAGCCGGAAGGGGCCTGTCACTCTTCCGACCTCTTGCCCGGTCGCAGCCGGTACCCGATCGCGCGGACGGTCTCGATCATCGCGCCGGCGTCGCCAAGCTTGGCGCGAAGCCGTTGCACATGCATATCCACGGTCCGGGTCTGTATGTCGGATGCCGCCTCCCATACGGCGTCGAGCAGCACCGCCCGCGACTGGACGCGTCCTTTCCTTTCCGCCAGCGTCAGCAGCAGCTTGAATTCAGTGGCGGTCAGATCGATCTCGGCGCCGTCCACCGTGACGACGTGGGCGGCGCGATCGATGCGGATCGGGCCGATATCGAGGGCACTCGCGGAGGGCTGATCGGCGCGGGACGTGCGGCGGAGGATCGCGCCGACTCGAAGCACCAGCTCCTGGGGGCTGAAGGGCTTCGTGAGATAGTCGTCCGCGCCAAGGGTGAGGCCGCGGATGCGGTCGGTTTCCTCCTTGCGCGCGGTCAGGAGGAGCACCGCGGTGTCGCGGGTGCTCTCATCGGAGCGCAGGATGCGCAGCACGTCGAATCCTCCGATGTCGGGCAGCATGAGATCGAGGACGATGAGCGCGGGCATTTCCCTCCGGGCCCGCTCCAGCCCGGCCGTCCCGGTGTCAGCGGTCGAAACGCTGTATCCGGCTTTGGCCAGATGAAACGCGCATAGCGCGACTATGTCGGGCTCGTCATCGACGACCAGCACCCGCTCGCGGTGGCCCCGTGCTTCGGACATGTTCCGTAATCTCCCTACCGGGCAGCCGTCCGGCTATCTTCTCGGTCGGCGAACGCCTCCCCTGAATCCCTTCCTATGCGGCTGCTTCCGAAGAACGAGAACTTCTACGAGCTGTTTGCGGAGATCGCGCACCGTCTTTCCGGGTCCGCCGTGCTGCTGCACCGGTTATTCGAGGACCCGGAGAACCGCAGCACCTACGTGAGCCAGATCAAGCGGCTGGAGCACGAGGCCGATTATCTGACGCACGACGTGATCCTGCGGATCGACAAGACTTTCGTCACTCCTTTTGACCGTGAGGACATCCACGCACTGGTGTCCGAGCTGGACGACGTCGTGGATCTCATCGACGGCACCGCCCGGCGGGCGGAGATCTTCAACATCACTACCGTGTGCAGGCCCGCGGTCGTGCTGTCGGAGGTGATCGTGCGCGCCGCGACCACGGTCGAGGAAGCGGTCCGCGGGATGAAGGACACGAAGCTCGTCAAGTCCAACGCTCTCGAGCTGAAGCGGCTCGAGGAGGAAGGTGACGCCATCTATCACGAGGCGATGGGCGCCCTGTTTGCGGACGGCTCGGATCCCATAGCAGTCATCAAATGGAAGGAGCTGTACGACAAGCT
>JANLGX010000100.1 GCA_024654005.1 Gemmatimonadaceae bacterium
TGTCCCGCGACGCTTCGGGGTCCTGCCACCCGCACTGGAAGCACGAACGGTCACCGAGACGGTCGCGCGCTACATGGCCCGCACAGCGTGGGCACTTCACTCGCCGAGCTCCAACCCGAAGACCTGTGCGATGACGAGCCGGGCGCACGTACCGCATATGTCGCGCGATTCAGTAGGAGCGTCGATGCTAACGAGGACGTTCACTTCGAAGCCGTGCATATTCGACGCTGAACGGGCACGCGTTTGCTCATCGAATCTGAATCCACCGGCACGCACCATTTCCTGGCCGCATACGTCACAGAAACTCTTGTTCATGCCCCACCGAACTTCACCAGCCACGTGCTGATGCGCTCTCGCCTGGATGGTGCTCGAACGGGCTCAGTCGTTCCCCACTCACCGGGCCACCTGAGCCGCACGATGTCGGCACGCTTTCCGCGTGTGTGATCGATGAAGACGCGGCGCTCGTCCGGCCCCGCCGCCTTGATCGGGATCGGCTCGTTCATCAGCGCTTACGCCTTCGCCTGTCCGCCCAATGTCCGCGCGGCTGCCTTGATCTCCTGTGCCTTCGCGGCCACTGCCGCCTTGACTTGCTCGTACGCGAGTGCGCCAGTCACGAGCGCATCCGCGATCTCCTCCGCACCTGCGCCCACCGGAATGCCTGAGACCGCAAAGAACACGTCGGCGGATTCGTAGTTCCCGAGGTTGATCTTCCGCGTGTAACTGATGCTCAACGTTATAGCTTCGGTGGTCACGCCTTCGCCTCCCTCGCCGCCTCGTATGCGTCGGCCATCTCGCACATTCCGCAGTAACCGCCGCTCTTGAGCACCTGCATGGCGGTGATGTACGCCGTGCAGCCGCGACACTCGTAGCGCTTCACGTACCGCGCCTCGTTGCGGCGCTCACGCCAGAAGATGTGCGTCTCTTCGTCGTCCGGCTCAACCCACCGCTCCCGCCACTGCTTGATCGCAATCACCGTGGCGATGACGCCGTAGAGGATGAGAACGCTGATGCCCGCCGCGCTCATTGCTCCTCCACTGGCCCAGACGGGTTGCCTGCCACCGGCAGTGGTCCGTGGTCGCGGATTACTGCTTCCACAAGCCCTACTCCTGTCGCCACGAACTTTGCGAGGGCCTGCCTCCCAAGCGGGTTATCGAGCCCCAAGGTCACGGCACGCCCGTAGTACATGTCGAGTGCAGTCTTCCAGCGGTCCTCTGCGGCACCAAACGAGCGAGTCCACTCCCGCTCAACCTCCGGGGAAAACTTCCCTCGTTGGTACTCCCACTTGCGAGCAAGCCAAGAACGGACCCGCGCGCTCATCCTGCGATCACCATTCCCATAGCCATGGCATTCAACGTCAGCGTGACAATTGCCGCTGCTCCAAGCCATTTGTGGTTGCCGTCGTAGTGGCGACCAAAATGCTTCGACGCTGCAAGAGCTGGGAACAGAGTCAGTGCCCACACAAGCCAGGACAAGTTGATCATCCCCGCACCTCATGACACCGGGCCGGGCAGTTGCAGGACTTCCTGCGCTTGCTCCTCGGGTTACCGGCAGGGCCGGCGGTGACGACTCGCGCAACAGTCACGCGAGGGCCGAACTGATGAGTGCACACATGGCATCGTGATGGCGCGCTCACGACGCCTGCTCCGGCAGACGCATAACCCACTTCTGCCCGTCGATCGTGCGGACGACCACACGAAAGCCACTCTGTATCGCGGCGCTCGATAATCTCGCCGCAAGAGTCGACCCCTTGCTTGTGGTGAGGCCGGTAGGGACCGGTGTAGGGGTGTTGCTCGGGAGCGCTCGTATCCACGCCGCCAGGCCTGAGTTTTTTCGGTTCTTTGACAGCGCAATGAACTCGTCAGGAGTCATCTCGGCGGGGCTCTTGCCGTTCACGATGCCTCCGGGGTGATGAGCGTCAGGCGCTCGGTCGTGCCCTGCTTCACCGCCATGGCGAACCGCACGTAAGACGGGTCCGTCATGTGCTTCAGGCCATCGAAGGCGGCGCTGTCGAGCTTGAGCAGCCCGTGATCCACCGCCCACAGCCGCGTCTCGGCGTCGAGCTGCGAGGTGTCCACCCAGCGCGTGCCGCCGACCTTGCTGACCCTCGCCCCGTACGGTCCGTGCAGCGTGACCGGCTCCCCGAGGCATACCGGGCACTGCGCCTCGGCCTCGACGATCTCGTAGTCCGTCAGCTCCTCGAGGTTGTTCAGCCCGAGGTACTGTTTGACGTGCGCGGACAGGCTCTCGTCCGCCTTACGGAGCTTCGAGAGCGCTGGCCTGACGATGTGGAGTTGCGCGATGTCGTCGAGGACACGGCCACGCTCGTAGGCGAGGCCATCCGCGATGATGTCGATGGTCACGACGGCACCACCCTTTCGGATTCAGGGATGGGGTTCAGGGCGCGGCGAATCCGGTGGTACATGTTCGAGGCGTGTACCTCGCCCTCGTCTATCGAGCCTGTAGGGTCCGTGACCCCGTTCCTGAATGCGCCCGGCACGGCGTTCCCGATTAACGCTTTCGCATCCTCCAGCGCCTCCCGCTGTTGTTTGAAGTCCGCCTGCAAACGGACGTACGCTCGGGAGAGCTCGCCGTACGCAGTCAGCACGGCGCGATAGTTAATTGCCAACTCGTCAGCCTGATCCTTGGTCTGTTCGGCGGTCACGACGCATCTCCGTCTTCCGCGAACAACGTCTGCAACTGGGCCTGCAACTCGAAGTTCACTCCGGCTTCGCGCTCAGCTCGGGAGCGGGGAGGCTGGATGCCGCTGAGGCCCGTGGTGATGCGGTCGAAGTCCGCTTGCAGGCGGTCGTACGCTCGGGCGAGGTCGATCACCGCCAGGTGCATCGCTCCGCTACACAGCTCCGCGTCACCCACCAGCCGGCGGATGCGCGTCTCGATCGGGCCCGCGTTGGTGAAGGAGTTCACGAGGCCACCTGCTCGCCGAGGGCCTTCGCGATGGTGTCCTCGAGCCAGTCGCCCAGCCCGCCCAACACGTCGCCGAGGATGCCGTCTGGTCCGCGCAGGTCGTTGATGCGCTGGGCCACCGCCAGCAGCTCTCGTTGCACGGCGAACAACCGCGCGTTTGCCAGCGCCTCTGCTTCACTGACTTCCGGCATGTAAAAGTCGGCGATGACGCGGTAACTGAACTCTCCGAGGCGTTCGGTCACCGCGATCCTGCGACTGCCCAACCTGTTCGCTTTCCAGTCCTCAACCAACCACGGCTTGCTGCTACTCTCTGCATTGGTCACTGGAGGAGGAACCTCTCCTCTGACTACGGGCCGTCGGTGGCATGCCGGCGGCTCTTTCGTTGTTAGGTGGCGGGTGGGTCCTGCCCCCACTACTGAGCGGCCGCGATTCCCGCACGGTCGTCGGGCATTACCCCAGCCATCGCGCTCAGGAAATCTGTGCACGTCATCTCGCCGTGCTGCCGCCACCATGTTCATTTCGTCACCATCCAGATCGCCCACCAGGAGGCGCTGAGCACGACGGCCTCGAGGGCCAGCGCGCAAGTGACTCCCCGCCAGAGATTCACAGGAGCAATCTGCGGGCGCGGGCGCGCTGTGACTGCTTGGCCGCAGTCGCCCTGCATGGCTCGCAACGGCAGCCAGCGACGTAGGTCGCGTATGTGCCGTGCTCTCGCCCGCGGAACTCCACCCGCCGGTTCCGCGCCCGCCAGTCGCGAGCCCAGCCCCGCATGTACGAGGCGTTCGCCTCGCGGCATGACTGACAACGACAGCCCCCCTGGTAACTGCTGCGAGTGCCATGGTTCACGGGAGCAATCCGCGAGCGCGCTTGCCCTCGTGCGACGCCTCTGTCTCGCGTTGCGCTGCTTTTCGACGCCACGCCTTCTGCCGCTCACGCACCGGGCGGCACTCCGGGCAGGCATCTGTGCAGACACGCGCCCATGCCCACGTCCCATGCGCGGCAAGAGGCGCGTCCTCCCACCCCCTCGCGCCCCACCCCGGTGCGCGCTTCACGAGGCACGGGCCTTTACTTCGTGATGTGCGCGGAACTCGTCGCAGCGGAAACCGTAGCCATCCTCGAAACAGAGGAAGCACCTGCCGCGTGTTTCCTGGTGGTGCTTGCGCGCGCAATGGCATTCACACTCCCGCTCCAACTCGGCCTCTGTGAGGCGCCTCGTGAAGTTCACGAGGCACGCTGCCGGTCGATGAAGTCGTCGAGGCCGGTGATGGCAGCAGGTGTTTCATTTGAAACACCTCGGAGATCACGGAGAGCAGTTGCAGGCGCAACGTCCAGCCGCTCAGCGATGCGCCGCAACGACCAGCCCTGCTTGCGCAGTTCCGCCACGAGGCGAGCGCGCTGGTCCGTGGTCAGGTGGCGGCGCATGAGGTTGAGCGACAGCACGTGCTCGATGCGCTCTTCATCGCTCGCGAAGGACCGCGCGAAGGTCGGGGCCTCGACGCCAAGCTCGGCGGCGATGCGCAGGCGGTGATGGCCATCCAGCACTTCGCCGGTGTCGGCGTCGATCTCGACCGGGACCAGCACCCCACGCGCCTCGATGTCGTCGCGCAGAGCGGCGTATTCCTCATCGGAAAGTGCTGGCATCAACTGGAAGGCGCTCATGAGGCCGCCTCGTCTCCGAAGAGCCGAGGTCTGACGTTCCGCTGCGTTTCGGCCTTCGCCGCGAGCAGTTCATCTCCCGTCTGTTCCATCCGGGCGTAGGCGCGCTGAAGCCCCACCGTCGCGAGTGCGAGTGCCTCCATGCAGTCGTCTACGTGGCGGGCGTCGCTCTCGTACCGGCGCGCGAGCACGCGCACGTCGTTGATCGCTATCCATGCGTCGTGGTGATCGTGGTCGCCCTGACAGGGACAGTTGGTATCGATGCACTGCTGAACGAGGAAGGCTCGCTGTTCAGCAGGCGGGAGGGACTCGAACCAGGTGGGCTTGCGGCGGCTGCGTCGCTTCGGAGGCTGAGCCACCGAAACTGCCTGACTACCCTGCGGCGAGGACCCTAGCGGGGCGCTCTCGCCAGATTCTCGCCACGTGTCGCTGTGGACACTTATGTTCTCAAGCGGTGGAGAAGTGCCCTCTTGGGCGCACCCCGAAACACCGACATATTCCAGATATGTCAAGTAGGGAGAAGTGCGCTCGCTCATCACTGATTGCCTTCGGCTACTGGTCGTGGGCTTTGAGCGTGTCGATGGCCTCGAACACGTCGAGGATGGTGCGCTCGTATGGAAGTGGGACCTGCCCCGCCTCCCAGCGTCTGTAGGAAAAGGTCGAAATCTTGAGAGCCGCGGCTACTTGGGCTTGCGTGAGTTTCGCGCGACGCCTAGTGCGCCGCGCTTCCTCGCTGGTCATCTCACTCCGAACTCGGCGGGTGGTCGTGGTCATGGCGGGACTGTAGTGTATAGTGTCGTGGCGTGCAAGGGGGTGGGAGAAAAGATGAGGGAAGGTTCTGGGACTGGTGTTCTAGTTATGTCGAGGGTAATGATCCGCCAGCGGTCGGGGAGGCTGTGCGATCGCCTCCCTGGGTTGGCGGATTTGCTACGACCGCTGGCGGATCGCGCGTGACTATACACGTGCTCTGGTGTTCGAGGAGCAGAAACAGGACGCCATGAGGCGAGTCGAGGAGCATTTCGCGTTATGAGCGACACCGAGGACATCCAGCGTCGGGTAGAGGCCACCACACCGGGGCCGTGGGAGTGGTGGAAATATGGGCTTCGGCAAGGTGCAAGGGGGTCGTACGTGCTGCACGACCACCCTGACGGCGTGGCAGAAGGCGCATCAAACGGGGCGGACCTGACCTTTATTGCCGCCGCTCGAACCGATGTGCCGTATCTGCTGGCGGAAGTCGAACGACTGCGGGAGGCGCTGGGAGACTTCGTACTGCGCGGCGAGGCCGCGCCGGCGAAGTGGGGGCGTGTACAGGTCTGGATCGACCGTGACACTTTCGAGAACGCTTTCAAGGCGCTCGGCAAGGCCTGGTGTCCCGACTGCAAGGGCTGTGGCGGCTGCGGCGAGCATGACTGGGACGACGCATGGGAGAACGGCTGCCCTCGATGCGAGACCGCAGGCTACATCCCCGTCCCTGAATCCGAAGGAGTAAAGCCGTGACCGCCACCGAGGACATCCAGCGTCGGGTAGAGGCCGCCCGGCTTGAGGAGATACGAGCTCGAGGAGCGCGTCTGTTCATGGCTGCTTCTCACTCGGGGTTGGTTGAGGCATACGTCGCGGGCTTTACCGATGCCGAATCTGAGTCTCAGGCGGAAGTCGAACGACTGCGGGAGGCGCTGGGGGCCGTACTGGTCCACGACACCGACGATGCGCCCGCGGATATCTGTGTCGTGGATATCCTGAACATCGTAGAACGCGCCCTGAACCCCGTCCCTGAATCCGAAGGAGTAAAGCCGTGAGCGACAACCGCGACCGGCTCGTACAGATGCTCGATGAGGCAGTAGATCAGGCTCTCATTCCGATCCACTACCCACACGGCGAACGCACGGGAGAGTGGCGCATCGCGGGGAAGTGCCTAGACGAGCCGTGCGTCTCCGTGTGGAGCAACGTCCGCGAGGCCGCGTGGCGATATCTCGACCAGATTCAGACCGTTACACCCCGGCTGGGTGTAACGCCTGACGAATAACTAAACCCGTAAGCATGTAAGCGGCTTGTTCTGAATCTGGGAATCTCACCCGCCGGGGTGGCGGAATGGCAGACGCAGGAGGCTTAAACCGGGTCGGTTGAATGTACTGAGTGTCGCGGGGTGTTGCTCGGTGAATCTGGCTCGGAACACCGAACGGGGACCGTTACACCCGCGTTACACCCCGGCGGAATGGCTATAAGAAAATCCTTATACCGCGTTGGAGGGCAAGATGAACGAGGCAGCCTTGGTGGGAGCCCTCGAACGGGCGTACGTGGAGCGGTTTGGCGAGGCCGACCTGTCCGTCGGTATCACAGCCACCTACGACGCAGGGTTTCAAGACGGGTGGACTGCCGCAACTGCCGTCGCAGAGGAATCGATGTCCATCCTGCGGGGGTGGCTTGAAGCCGACGCGAAAGCGTTCCGACAGTACGCCGAGAGCCTAAAGGGGCGAGCACATGGCATCGACCTCGGCCTCAAAGAGGAGCGATTTCAGTAGATGCATGGAGGACCGGGGCGTAGGCGGGATTCGGATTTTCTAGACGACCCCGCGCCCGGTCGTTAGGCCCACTCCCCCATCGGCGGCCCCCTGTGCGACAGGCTTCCCGGTGCCCGGCACCCACCGAGGGTCGCCGCCCTAGGAGACCTCCACCGTCTCCACCGGATCGTCTCTTAGCGCATGTCCCACGCACCGCTCGCACGGCCCCGCGCTCAGGGAGGCGATGTCGCCGTAGGTGTCGCAGGCGATAGCCTTCGTCACGTTCACGATGCGCCGGGTCACGAACCGAATCGCTGCCTTCATCTCGTTCTCCATGTTCCTTACCTCCTGTACGGCGCGAGTGCCGCGTCCACGTCCTGAAGCATCGCCGCGATCTCTGCCTCGTAGCGCGCCGTCACCTGTTCCACCGTCGGCGGCGGGGGCTTGCGCAACAGCTCAAAGATCGTGCTGAGCGGGAACAGTGAGCCGGGGTCGCTCTTGCCGTACTTGCGGCCTGCGGCCATCGTGTCGTGCCCGATGTGGCCGCGTGGGACGGGCTGGTCCGGGAGCTGGTCCCAGTCTCCCACCCATACGGACGGAATCTCGGACAACCCCTCGCGTACGAGCGCTTCGTTGACGTGCCTCACCAGCCACGCACACGCCTCGATGGTTTCGGGCGTGAACTCCTCGAACACCACGTCGGGCCCCGCATCATCGACGTACACACCGTTGCGCTTGCCTGCCGGCTGCGCGACCTCGATCGCGATGCCGTACTGTGCCGCCGGGAGCGTGTCCGCGCCGCCGTAGCCCGCGCTCCATCTCGACCACGAGCGGATGACGTCGCCAAAGGCCACGATCACCACGTCCCCGCCCGCCCTGATGATGTCTGGTCCCACCACAAAGTCCGCCGAACCGCCCCAGCCCCGGTAGGAGCCGTCGGGGTTGAGCAGGTTGAGGTGACTCGCGAACCAGTTTTCCGTCGCCATCACCTGGCGGCCCATCGTGGTCTTGCCACGTGTCGCGTGCCACTGGATTTGCGCAATGTCCTGTGGGTTGCGTACCGCGCGTGTCTGCGCGAGCGGGGATGGGTTGGCGTTGCGCAGCCGGGTTGCCCAATCGATCATCCGAGCCTGCTTCCTCTAGGTCCCCACCTTCGACTCGTCGTCGAGCCAGACAAACTCGCCGTTAACGCCGACTGGGAAGTGACTCCGACAAGTCGCGCAGAACGTGCCTCCGTAGAACGACGGATCACGGGCATAGGTCTCGGCGAACTCAATGCCCATTGTGGTGACGGAGCCGCAACCGCCATCGAGAGCACGCTGCGTCCAGAACTTCCCGAGCACGTCATTCTCTGACGTCTCCTCGCCCTCTTCCTGGTAGGGCTCGTACTTCACATAGCCGTAGGAGTCGTGGCGCGCATGCTCCTCCGGGGTGAGGTCGCGCAACGGATGGCGAGGCCGCACTCCGATGTGCCGGTAGCTACGGCGAACGGGGCGCACAAAACCGGCAGCACGCTCCTCCTCAGAGAGGACGACATAGATTTCCTGTTGCCCGTCGGGCTTGATGGGCGACTTGCGCGCCTCCTCGGGATTAGTCGTCAATGCCATGCCCATACTCCTTCATCCGAGCCTGCTTCCAGCGTGCGACGGCTGGCGGCGCCGCATCTTGCCGCGCTGGTGTGCCTCTTCCTCAGTGATCACGTCCACGTTCACCGTCAGGCTTACCCAGCCGCAGAGGAAGCATGAGGCATCGCCATCCTGTGTGTGGTCGTAGAGCGGGTTCTGGCAGCGCGGACAGCGTTTCACTTGTCCAGCCCCAACCCCTTCACCGCGGTGTTGAAGTGCAGGCGGCATAGCTCGTAGCTGCGCTGCGGCTTGACCGCCTCGTTCCCCCGCACCCCGCGCTGAATCAGCTCGTACACCCACAACTCTGAGCGTTCGTCGTGACAGACGAGACACTCGTGCTCAGTCACTCAGTCGCTCAGCTCCGGTAAGTGCTCGCCGGGGAGCGCGAGACAGTATTTCTGGCCACACGCCCTACAGCGCCCGTCAGGACCGTCGTGCGGGAAGACCAGCCACTCCACTGTTGTCCCCGCCCCCTCACCCCCAGCAGGCTCACAGCAACGGCAGTGAAACGTCTCGGCGGATACCCACTCCACCGGCATGTGGTCGCGCGGCTTCAACAATTCGTCCTGCGGTGGAAGTTCGCGGTAGATCACGTCATTCGTTTTCGCGCCCGGCATGCACGTTGGGCGAGGATTGGGATCGCACCATGGTGCGGAGCGCCTCGAGGCTGCTGGCGGTATTGGTGGCGATCACGGCGGCCTGCCTGCCCGTCGTGGCGGCATTCTGTACCGCCTGCTCCACGTCCTCGAGGCGGGTGGCGAGCGCCCCGACCTGATCCTTGAGGCTGGTCCCGTTGTTGGGTACCAACTCTCGTGTGGCCGCGTGCGTCTCGGCGGTCTGCTGCCGGAGCTTGCCGCCGGGGACGATCCAGCCTCGCAGCAGCGCGACCACGAGGAGCGCCAGCAGGCTGACCGTGCCGAGACGATCAGCAAGCGAGATGATGGCTTCGACGATCGAATTCTCCATCAAGTCACGGCTTTACGTACTCGGAAGACGAACGGACCGTAGTGCGTGATTGCGCTCGAGCCGTTGATGACTTTCACATCGGCGATGTGCCTGACGGTGTCGGTGTACGGGTCGCGGTCGAAGGTCTTGAGCTTGGCGGACTCGGCAGCCGTGAGCGTGAGCGTGCATTGCCGCGCTGATCCGTCGCCCACGACGGCCATCGAATGCCCGGTAAGGGTGGCGTCGAGCGCAACGTTGGGGTTCTCGGCCTCGACGATGGAAGCGGTAATGGTGAAACCGGAGATGGAGCCTGCGCCTGAGAGCGTCCAGGTGAATACGAGGTTGTCGCCAGCGACGAGGATGTCGGTAACTTCGGTGGCGGCCATCAGGAGAGCTCCAGCGTCCCCGACACAGCCCCCGTGCCAGTCAGTGTACCTGTTATGGAAGCGACACCAGCCAGCGTCCCGGTGAAGGAACCAGTGCCAGTCAGCGTGCCCGCGATCTCCACATCAGGGATGACGCTCGGCGTGAGCCCGAGCGTGAAGAACGAGAACAGCCCGCCGGGACTGGACCCGATGCCCAGCGTGATGATGCCTTCGACAGCCATCAGGTCGCGCGCGTAATGCTGGTGGGGTCGGTGGCGTCGGAGAGCGTAAGCGTCAGCAGCGCGGTCGTGCCGTCAGGCTTGTTGACCGTCAGGGTTGCACCGGAGACAGATCGCTCCGTTAGGAATTGCACGACGAGGTAGGCCGCCTGCGTGATGCTCGGACGCGTGCCGTCCGCAGGAATAGAGTCGGGCACGGTCGCATCGAGCGCGTCCTGTACCTCGGACTGTACCTCGGCATCCCACGAGGCGTTCCAGGGGATCGCGGTCAGGGCCGTACCCGTCCCCCCGCCGAGCGCGTCATCGACTTCGCTCTCGACTTCCGCATCCCAGGCCGCGTTCCAGGGAACAGCCGTCAGCCCTGCGCCAGCCGCGCCGATCACTGCGGTATCAACGAGTGTTGCCGCTACATCCGTGGCAATCTTCACAAGCCCGCTGGTGACGTCATCGATCACATCCGTGTCGTTGACAATGGCCGCCGTCTCCGCCTTGATCGCGATGATGTCGGCAGCGATGTCCACCCCGGCCGCGTTCGTGATCACGGCCGCGATGATGCTGTCGATCAGCGTGTCGATGGCGGCGATCAGGGCCGGGATGTCCGTCGTCGTG
>JANLGX010000101.1 GCA_024654005.1 Gemmatimonadaceae bacterium
CCCGCCGGCTTCGAAACTACCCACAACAGCTCCGTTCGAATTGATGCCGAGTGCACGCGTCGTCATCGCGCCGGGAGCATTCAACGGCACGAATCCGGCGTGCGTGAGAACGAACCCGTGCACCCCGGCCGAATCGCGGTAGGTTCCGACCGTCACACCCGCCGGATTGACATCCCACGCGGACGTTGCGGTAGATCCCGGCACTACCAAGGGGATGAACCTGCCGTCATCGATCGTATAAGCCGCACTCCGATCGCCAGGTGCGAAGTTGTATAGCCCCACGACGCGACGCAGGTCCGGCGTAGCTCCGTTGTGCATAGAGCCGAACGCAGCCGTTTCGCTGTATTTCTGCGGCGTTAGCACGGCCCCGCGCATGCTGGCGCCGAAATCGTCGGCGTGGCGACAGCCGAGAACCGTGCCGTCCGGCAGGATCCGCTGCGCAATCGTGTTCTTGTAGGGCGGCGCGTCAACGCGCTCGAACCGCCCGTCACTCGTTCGCAGGAAACCGTGATAGTTTACCGCCGCCTCACCCTCTCTGCGGTAGGCGCCCACGACCGCGCCACTTGGCCCGATGCCAAAGGCCATCGTGAAGGTCGCGCCCGGGAAATCGATGGTCGCGAACTCTCCATTGCGAAGGTGGAAGCCGTGGGTACCGGCGGAGTCGTCGTAGGAGCCGACGATTTCACCGCGATCATTGATCCCGGACGCCACCGTCCGTCTCGCGCCGGGAACGTGAATCGTTGTGAACGAGAATCGGAGCGGTATGGCAGCGAACTCCGCCGTAGGCGACGGCAGAGGCGCGCTGCTGCGCGGCGGGTACGCGCACGTAGTGCCGATCACAGTCAACAGCACGGGCACAGCGAGACCGTACCTGTACATTCCTATTCCTTAATCTGCCGCCTACGATCCACGCTTGACCAGCGAGGGCAGTTCCTCGAAATTGGCGGTGCGAGGGAGCGATAGCAACACCGCCGCCAGCTCTTCCGGCGGGGCGACGAGCTTCCGCTGGTCGAGGTGGATCCACCCGCCCTGGATCGACATGGTCGCGGCCTCCTTGCCGTCGGGGCGCAGAACTTCCTGGTAGACGCGCCAGTGCGAGCCGTCGTCCGACAGCCCGGCCGCGTGCACGCGCACAGTTATCACATCTCCGAAGAACAGCTCCCGACGATAGCGGATGTCCTCGCGCATCAACACGGGACCGAACCGCATCTGCTCGAGACGCGCCGGGTCGAAGCCGTGCGCGACGAGCAGATGAAAGCGCGCGTTGGTCGCGTACTCGCTGAACGCGGTGTTGCGAACGTGCCGGTTGGCATCGAGGTCGTCCCACCGGACCTCCAGCCTGATCTCAAACGCCAAGGCGCTCATGCGGGGCCGCCGAGCATGACCCGGCAGCCGAGCCAATGAGAGCGCGTGTCACTGTGCCAATCCGATCTGCTTCATGAAGTCCTGATTGTCCCAGAACAGCCACTCGTGATCCATCTTGCCATTCGTCCAGTGGCCGATCGTCTGGTATGCCGCGCCGGACCGGGTCCCGCATGACAATGCAGAACGCTGAAGGGCCACTAAACCGCTCAGACGGAAGGAGAGGCCGGCCCGCGCCGGAGCGCGAGATTCATCACTGCCCCGAGCACGCCAGCGAGGAGGGCGATCCAGATGACGCGAGGGGTCCACACCCACTGCAGCCCCAGGGCGGCGTCAAGGGAATAGCGTCCCGGCCCGGTAAGGGCGAACCTGATTGCCGCGATCGAGTACAGCAGTGGCAGTTCAATGCCATTGGTCGCTGCAAACAGGCCGTTGCGCCAGTGGACGCTGAGAGCGGCGACCACCATCACTGCGAGCATGAGAGCCGGGCCCACGGGACCGAAGAGCCCTAGCGCGATGAGCGAGCCGCCGGCGAACTCCCCCAGCGCGGCTGCCACAGCAAAGAGCCGGGCAGGTCGGAAGCCGAGCTGCCCAAAGAACTCTCCGGTCGCTTGGAGCCCGTAGCCCCCGAACCAGCCGAACAGCTTCTGGGCGCCGTGCGCCGCTATGAGAAGCCCGATGAGAACGCGGGCGACCAGGAAGCCGAGGTCGAGAAAAGGCGTGCCAGTGAGATATTGGGGTTCCATGGGATCCTCCGGTTGCCACCCAACGTATCATGCAATCCGCTTTGGCGCTGGCTGTACAGAACCTCGCTACCTTGGAGTGGTTCGTGTTGTCTGCAACAGTTCCTCAGAGTGAACCCGAATTGAGCGCAAGCCAGGTTCACTTCGTCGCCGACGCCCCGGAGTGAAGCCGCGGCCGAATGGGGCGAAGTTTTCGGCGACGACGTCATGGCCGCGGCGCTGATCGACCGCTTGGTGCACCACTGCCACAGCGTCAACATCCGCGGCAACAGCTACCGCATGCGGCACCACACCGAGCTCAGGTCAGCTCTGCAAC
>JANLGX010000103.1 GCA_024654005.1 Gemmatimonadaceae bacterium
CGTCCCCCTTTCTCACGAGGACATAGAAGTCTCCGACGAGTCGTCTGTGATGTCGACGCTCTCGCTTGGGCCGCCCGACCTGGTCGTCAATACGGCCGCGATGCACAACGTCGAACAGTGTGAGAGGGATCCCGCTCGCGCCTTCGCAGTGAACGCGCTGGGGACGAAGTTTCTCGCCCGGGCGTGCGAAACGCACGGGTCAGCCCTTGTTCACGTGAGCACGGATTATGTGTTTGGCGGTGAGAAGCGGTCACCCTATTCGGAAAACGATCTTCCGGGACCGCTCAATACCTACGGTGTCAGCAAGCTCGCTGGCGAGCACTATGCGATGTGCGAGAACCGGAGGACGTTCGTGGTGCGTACGTCAGCCGTCTACGGTTCGCACCCGTGCCGAGCGAAAGGCGGGGACAACTTCGTTCGCCTGATGCTCAGACTCGGACGGGAGCACGGCAAGGTAAGGGTCGTCGCCGACGAATTCGTGTCACCGACGTATACGAGCGACATTGCGAACCAGATTGTCCGCCTTGCCGGGACCGAGGCATTCGGTCTCTACCACGCGACATCCTCCGGCCAATGCAGCTGGAATGACTTTGCCCGCGCGATTTTTGCAGAGGCCGGCCTCGATGTCAGAACCGACGTCGCATCGGCGAAGGATTTTCCGACGAAGGTACGGCGTCCGGCTTACTCGGTATTGGACAATTCTGCCCTGCGCGCGCGCGGACTCGAAGTGATGCCATCGTGGCAAGATGCATTGAAGCGATACCTCGCCGCCCTGAAGCAGCAGGGGCATCCATTGCCGGATGGCGGAACCGCCTGATGGGATCCGCTGGGCGTTGGCACTAGGTCTCTGACCGCTTCGAGAGTTGGTATTTGTACCCGAGCTTTGTTCGAGCATTGCCCGGCGGGCGACGGCACCAGCGATGGCTGGAGCACTCAACTATATAGCCCCGTGGTCATGACCCCGTCGGCGAAGACGACCGCTCACCCGGCGCGAAGCTCGGCTCTCGATTTTCGGGCGCGCCTGTCGGATCGGCAGCCGGACGCGGCGCGCCGCCACACAGCCCGACTCGCCACCAGGATCGGGATCCTGCTCGCGTCCGATCTGGCTGCTTTTGTTCTTGCGCGGACGGTTCTTCGCACGTTCGCGACCCAGCCGCTGGTTGCGTCGCGTCTCCCGAAGAATCTGACTTCGTTGGGGCCGCTCGGGAATCCCGGCGACCCGGGAAGCATGGTCTTTCTCGTTGCTCTACTTCTCGCTCTGGCGCTGACGGGCTCCTACACCCGTCATCGCGGGCTGAATACGGCGGTGCGGCTGGGCGCAGCGGCAGCGCTCGCGATCGCAGCGGCAGCGGTTCCGCTCGCGGCGCTTGTCGGCGTGCCTCGCGCGGTCGCGGAGATGATTGTCATCGGCACGGTGGCCTGGGCCGCTCTCCTCATCGTTCGCGCGCTGACGGAAAGATTCCTCGAGCGAGTCTGGCCGCGCGATCGATGGGCGGGCCCTGCGATCCTCGTCGGCCCAGCCGACGCGCTTTCATCGCGGGCCGCCATCGCGGTCAGCCGCCCCGGCGGCGATTACACGGTAGTTGCGCACCACTGCATTCCGGACTCCGCGTTGCCGGGCAGTCCGCATTCGCTCGCGAGGGATGTACATGCGCTAATCGAAAAGACGGACGCCGAGGCGGTCGTACTATGCGAGCCACTGCCGGAACAATACGTTCGCGCACTGCTCGACACGGTGTTGGAGACTGGATGCCAGCTGCTGTATCCAGCCCGTGCGGTGCGCATCGAGGATCCTCGCCCGCGTCTCGTCTGGCATCACGATCAACCGTTCTTCGAGCTTGGAGCTCCAGTTCTGAAAATGGGTGCCGTAGCCGTCAAGCGGGTGACGGATGTAGTCATGGCTTCCATCCTGCTCGCCGTTTCACTCCCGGTCATGCTGGTCGTCGCTGCGGGGACCAAGCTGGACTCAAGAGGGCCGGTTTTCTTTCGCCAGCAACGCGCCGGCAGGGGAGGACGGCGGTTCGACATGATGAAGTTCCGCACGATGCGAATCGGCGCGGACGAAGAGAAACTCCAGCTCGCGCATCTGAATCATACCGGGGACGCCCGGCTGTTCAAGATTCTCTCCGACCCACGCGTTACGCCATTCGGCCGCTTTCTGCGGCGATGGAGCCTTGACGAGCTGCCGCAGCTGTGGAATGTGCTGCGCGGTGATATGTCCCTCGTGGGCCCGCGACCGTTCTTCGAGTCAGACTTCGCCGCGTATGAGGATCATCATTTTCGACGGCTGGATACGAAGCCAGGCATAACCGGTCTGTGGCAGGTCAGCGGGCGCAGCGAGGTGGTGGATTTCGAGGACGTGGTCGTCCTCGACCGTCAATACATCGAGCAGTGGTCGCTATGGCTCGACGTCAGCATCCTCTTCAGGAC
>JANLGX010000112.1 GCA_024654005.1 Gemmatimonadaceae bacterium
GTGTACTCGCCCCCGACACACTCAGCGTGCCCGGTAGGACAGCAGCAGTCGGAGAAAACCGTGCCGCTTCGACCGCTCCCGCACCAACGTCAGAGTACAGGACGGCGGCATAAGCAGACCCGCCCGCGTCTGTAGATACTCCCCTGACCGACACCCTCACGCCAACACCACCGCCAGACGGATCAGACCCGTACATATCCACGGCACCGATTATCTGGGTATCGACTACCAAGGAGTCATTGTTGCTCAAGAGCAGGATCGGCCACGCGACGGCGGACGATGGGGTGTCAATCGTCAGGGTGCCGGAGAACGTGCCCGTCGTGAACGCCCCTGCTGCTGGGGTGGTGGCGCCGACTGTGCCGTTGATGTTCATGGACTGTGAACTCGCCCACGTCGGCGTGCCGGAGATCGTGCCGTCCAGCGTCACGCCACCAACCGTCCCGCCGTTGATGTCCACGGTCGTCACAGCGCCGAGATTCGTCCATGTCCCGGTCAGTGCACCGCCGCCTGTCGCGTTGAGCGTCGTGAACGTGGCTGCAGCGGGCGAGACGCCTCCGACCACCCCGTCCATCCCGCCAGTCGCTGTCAGCGCGCCTGTGACGCCCAGGGTGCCCGCCACGAGCGTGTTCCCGCTCGCCGCCGTGACCGTGAACTTATTCGTGTTGATCGCGACGTTTCCGGACGCGGCGAACGTGCCCGTGACGGCTACGCCGGCGGCGACCACGTTGACGATGTTCGCGCCCGCGATGACAAGCGCGACGTTGTTCGCGCCGACGTAGTGCAGGCCGGTCGTCTTCTCGCTCTCGAAACTGTACGTCGGCTTTGCGAGTGTGCCGTCCGCGCCCTGGACCTGGCCTTCCTTGGAGACGCGCAGCACGCGCGCAGCATTCGTCGGCCCGTTCCACACCTCGAATAGGCCGTCGTCTGCAACCGTGCGCGCCGTCAGGTAACTCAGGATGTGCGGGATCGCGGCCCCGGAGCCCTGATGCTCAAAGTGACAGCCGTATAAAAGGCTCATGTGCCACCTCCGTCGGACAGGTTAAGCGCCCCAAGGGCACGCCTAACTTGGTTCCGCCTCCTAGAGTAGAGCATCGTGTACATGGTCAGCATTACTCCAATAGCTCGTGCACCGGAGACCGCCCACGTATGAATGATTCCTGTCTTAATTACTTCTTTGTAGATGTTTCCACCGAACATGGCCCTAAGGCGCAACAAGGGCTCGACCTCTTTCTGTTTCGCCGCCACGGTGTGTGATGAATACACGGTAAAACTGCCTTCGCCCTCAAGAAATCCAGCGGCCCAGTGCAAATCAGTAGTGGACGGGCTGACGGTAGCCGCGGGCACGGAGCGTCCGTTGCCGGCCTTGTTGTGGTTCCATCTGTCCCACGTACCGGCCCGAATTTTCTTGTATCTCATGCGGGTGTAATTCCTGGAACACCCCTTGCACCAAGTGGCGCGACCATCCTTTCCGGACCCTTGCCTATGGAACTCCCCCAGAGGCTTGATCGTCAGGCACTTCCTACACTCCTTCTGGCCGTCCATTTGCTCCGCGATCTCCAGGACTCCACCCCACCCAGGCTGCACTTTCTCGAACGCGGTCTTCACGGTCCCGAACTCTGGGTCTAGCACATGGCGGAAACCGGCCACGCGGCACGATGCATACCAATCTCCGCGAGTACGATCGTCGCCATCTAGGTAAAGTCTGGCGGCCTTTATGTGCTTGGGCAGTGGGTAGGGTACGTACGCCAAGTTCCGTCTCCGTCAGTCGGGCGTCGGGGTGAAGGCTCCGCGGCCTCCACCCCTCAGCCCAGTTCGTTTACAGCGAGACCAGCGCGGGCGTGTCGAACTCTGCCCAGACGTACTCACCGAACCCGGCGGGCGCGGTGCCCGTGGCGGCGATGTGCACCTGCAGCGTAGCCGGACCCACGAGAATCGGGATCGCGGCAGCTTCCCTGATGTTCCAGGCATACTTCGGCATCGTGCCCGCAGCGGCCACGAACGGATCCAGGAACCGCACGATCTCGATGAGACCCGTGGCCGCCGTTGCGTTCGCAGTGTAGAGGCTCCGCGCGGTGCAGCCAGACGCATGCGGCGCATCCCTGCGCATCGCGGAGATCGTGGCCGCCGTCGAGGTACCGTCCCCGATGTCGTTGGTCGTGGTAGACCAGACGATGTGGGTGTCCGTGCCCGCCTGGTCCTGGAGCGTGATGATGAGCGAGAGCGGGATGACGACCTTGCCCGTGGGTACCCGCAGCGCGAACTGCGGCTGGTCCTCATCGTACGCGGTCTCCGCGAAGTCCACGAGCGTAGCCGCGTTGCCCTGCTGGGCGTGGAACGTGCGACCGAGCATCGCCCACTCCAGGATCTGATCCTGGGTGATGAGTGCGCCCTGCTTGTTGACCGCGAGCGGGACGTCCCCGCCGATCTCTTGGTGCATCTGCTGGCCAACCCGGCCCAGGATGCCGACTGCTCTTGCGACGTCGTACAGACTCATGATGTTCTCCTTAGTGTGTTGCCGACCACCTACGAGCTACAAGCGGGTATCTCCCACAGCGCAGGCGTACTCAGCCGGTCACAAAGTCGAGATCGCCCCCATGTCCTGCATCCAGCCCACCAGGGGACGTTGAGTGGGCGTTCACCAGCGATTTCCATACCGAGCAGACTTCCGCATCTCCCTCGGCGCCTTCGATGCGCGCACGGTGCGTTCTGCTTTCTTCTGCGCGATGCCGAGCGCGCGCAGGATCTTCACTTCGAGTTCTTGGCCGCCAGGCAGCCACGCTTCCGTCATCGCTTCGTTCGCCGCCTCGGCCACGCCAAGGCTCCGGATTTCCAGCGGGAAGTCGATGTCCGCGTCAGCGAGATTCGTCCAGCTTGGGTGCAGGTAGTGGTATTCGAGGTACAGGGTCGTGGGAGGTTCCGCGCCCCTGCACAGCCACAACTGCGGCCCACCGTCGTCCGAGCCACGGAAGTAGAAGGCGTTGCCCTTCGCCGTCGCGTTGTCCGGATGGATCTCACTGCCCCACCGATCCCCACCGGCCTCGGTGAGGCACGAGATCCGCTTGTTGCTGTACGCCTTCAGGAAGTCGGTCGGCAATGTCCAATACCGGCCACCGTCCGCCGCGTCGGTACCCGACCATGTGATCGCGCTCGACCGTTTCCGCCAGCCCTGGTAGCCCTTGTCGAGCAGCCACCGCTGTGCTGACCGGAACCCGGCCGTGAGCGCAAGCTCTACCACGTCCTCGGTACCCTCGCTGTTGAGCGTGAGTTCAGGATCGTCAGACTCAGTATCAACGAGCCTGAAGAACGCTGCCTTCACTCGGGCGACGGTGCTGAGTTCCATGGTTCGCTAAAGCTCCACGCTTTCCGCGTCGGGGTTCGCGTCGGGCACCGGCTTGCCCTTCGCCTTCTTCGGTTCCGGTACCTTGGGCGCCGTCAGGCGATCGACGATCTCGTCCATGTCGAGACCGCTGTCCACCAGCGCGCCGGCCAGTCTCGGGATCATGTCCGCGACGGCACGAGCGTGCAGGTCAGCCCTGATCTGCTCGGGCGTCGGCGGCGACCAGTCGATCTTGACCTGGTTGCCCTGCCCGTCGCTGTCGATGAAGAACATGCGTTCGTGGACGTAGTGCTCCGCCTTGTTCTTCGGGTACAGCGGCTCGCCGGTCAGCGGGTTCTTCGCGTACCGGCGCTTGCCCTGGATCATGCCCTTGCCGTCGCACTTCGGGCAGTCGTGCTTCATGTCCTTCGTCTTCTTGCTGCCCTCACAGGCATCACAGATCGCATCCTCGTAGTCCGGGACCGCCCGGGTACGCGGTGTGCGCTCGATATAGAGTTGCCGGCCTTCCGGCGTCGTGCCGGCCCGTTCCCAGTTCGGATCGGGTACCACGGGTCCGTGCAACTTCTCGATGCGTGTCATTCCTCGTGCCATGATGCCTACTCCGTCTCTGAGGCGCGATCGTCCGCCCGGAGGTCTCCAGCCGGCTCGCTACCTTGTGTGCCCTTCAGGTCGATACCCACGCGCAGGAACGGGATCTTGAAGCGGAACCGGCGCTTCTCGCGCTGTTCGTACCTGCTCGCTTCTTTCGCGTCCGCCCGTGATTTGATGCGTACTTCCTCGTTCGTCGCCCGGACCTTGTGAAGCTGGTCGATCAGCGACAGGTACTCACCACGCCCGCTCCAGGTGTTTCCCTTGTCCAGGAACTCCCGGACGCCGGACACACCCATCTGATTGATGTCGAGCGGGATGTACGGCCCCTGCCGAACCCCCTGGATGACCTTCCCCTCGTGGGGGTTGGGGATGTGAAACCACACATCCTCACCAGGGGGCTCGGCACTGAAGCCCTGCTGATACAGAAGCATGCGCTTGTCGTTGCATCTGAGACTCAGACGCACGAACCACGTACCGCCAGGGGCCATGTGCATCTTGGCCGTGCGCCCCTGTTCACGCGCCCACAACTCAACTGCCTCCTGGATCTCCCAGGGAGCGCGCGGATACCTGCTGTTCAGCATTGCGAGATTCATGGGTCTACGGCCTTCCGATCGCGGCGAAGGTCACATCGTCGATCGGCGTGAACGTCGTGCCGTTCGACCGTCCATGCTCCTGCCTGTTCGTGCCCACACCGTAGGTCACGAACTCAGTGTCGATGCCCTCTGCATCGAAGTTGGTCGTCGCGGCGATGAAGGGAATCTTCCGCGCCGTCACGTAGATCGCACCGACCACAGGCATCAGCGGATTCGGCGCCAGATCGCGCACCGCATCCTTCGCCGCCTGCACGCTCGCGTACGCCGCACCAACCAGCACGCACGCTTCAACGTCGTCAGCCAACACGTACAGCAGGTAAGCCGCCGTCTTGCCGAGCGCAGTGGTCGTCGTATCGTTCAACACGACGTTCGCCTTGCCCGTTGCCGCGACCCGAGTGCCCGTTCCGAGCACCAGCGTCACCGCGCCGTACGTGAACGTGGCCGCAGCCGCGTCCAGTGCGAACGAAGCCAACTCGCTCTCGATACCCGGCAGTCCCTCGAAGGAGTAGAAGACTTCGGTCTCGTCAGAGATCGAGTCGGTCCCCCAAGTGAACGTGCCGGACCCGCCCTCGACCACCGAGATGACGCCGACAGGCACCTTGTTCGCGATCGGCAACGTGTTCGTCGCGATCGAATACTGGGCGAGCGCCAGAACCGCCGAGGCGTAGTCCTGGGCAGCCTTGTCGGTCTCGCCGTCCACCGTCCCGTCAGCCGCCACGAACATCCACAACGCGCCCGCCGTGCTGATGGCGATGGTATCGCCGGCACCCACGCACTCGGCGCTGATGTCCACGGCCGCGTCCACATCCTTGAAGTATTCCTGACCCAGGATCTGATAGAAGATCGCGTTGTTGAACTGGACGTCCGCGGGAGTCGCGTCGATGACCATGCCAACACCCACGCGCCCATCGGAACCGAGCGACTGTGCAGTCAACGTCGAGTTCGGGCTCGCGGTCATTGCGGCCGGAGCAGAATCGGTCACTGCCGCCGGCAACGAAGCCGCCGCAGGCAGATCGTAGAAGTTCCGAGCCGTGCAGTTACCGGCTCCACCACCGACCGTGAGGTTGGAAGTGGTCGCCGTCCATGCAGTGCTGGCCAGCCCCTGCACCGTGATGTACCCGAGTTGAATGTTGCTCGCGTCCACGGCAGGCAACGCCGCGATAGCCGTAGCCTCGTCAGCGTAGTCCTGATCCGCGAGCCCACCACCAGGCTTGGTGCTCACGGTACCAGCAGAGTCGATCTGCACCAGCCACACACCCCAGTGCGCCGTGGTAGCCGCACCTGCGGTGTTGATCGTGTTTGCCGCCGAGAACACGAGGTTGTCCGTCGCCGCCTTGGTGTAGTGCGTGCCGGCGATCCGGTAGATGGCCGTGGTCGTGGTCTTGAACTTCTCGGCCGTCGCGGAAACTGTGATCGTCGCGATGGCCAGCATCTGATCGCTCACGTACGTGCGCAGGTCGTTGGCCAGCGTCTTGAGTGCGTCCACGACGGTCTTGTACGATGCGAAGTCCGCCTTGACCTCGGTATCGAACACGATCGAGTTGGCGTGGTCGGAGGTGATCTCAGCATCGAACCCGGCCGCGGCGGCCAAGCTCCTGAGCACCTGGTTGGAGCCCTGTGTTGCTTCCTGCGTGTTCGCCTGTGCGATGAGATCGTTCACAAGCTCGCAGAGGACGAGAAAACTCTTCCAGAGCCCCCCGTAAAGTGTCCGTCTGGCCATGATCCCTACCCTGTTCTAGTCTGCCTCTAGAGTCTGGGTCGGGACCAAGGCCCCTTCCCCTACTCGTCCGCGTTGTGCGGCCTTCTACTGGGTGCTACGTGCTTCGTGCGAACAATACCGCGCAGGATTTGGCTGACGAGTTCACGACTGACGCCGCATTCATCAGCCAACTTCTGCTGCGTGACACCACCCTGGGCATACCTCTGCCTGAGCATTTGGCACTGATTGTCGTCCAGTTTTCTTGCTCCAGGACGATCTGACGCCAACGTAACGTGCTTCCACGTCCTGTGGCGGAGGATGCCGTGCACGACCGCAGGGCGTAGTCCGTACTCCTCCGCAAGTTGCTGCTGAGATACGCCGCCATCAGCATACCGCTCGCGCATCGTGCGAACATCATCTTCCTTGAGCTTGGACCTTCCATGCTCCCCGCCCCTGTGGGGGCCAACCCCGGGATGGATGTGCTCTGGTGCGAGATGTGCGCGGATTTCTCCACGAACGATCTTGCTGATAAGCACCTGTGTGACACCGTACTCTCTGGCGAGTTTGCTCTGCTGCCCCCATGAGCCGGTGTACGCCTTTCTGATCTCGATGACCTGAGCATCCGACAGCTTCGTCTTGTGATGCTTATTGCCGGTTGGGTTGAGACCCGTCCGGAACGCATGTGCGACATTCTCGTTTGGCGTGACCCATTCGAGATTCTCTGGGAGGTTATGCTCCTTGTTCCCGTCGATGTGGTTGACGACATACCCGGGCTTTGGTTTCCCGAGAAAAGCCTCTGCCACGAGCCTATGCACCAGCGGACGCAACTGGACTGCCGCGTAACCCTGACACCTACAGGTCTGACTGAGTATCCGGCCTGGATACCTTTCGGCGTCCATGCGCCTTCTGACACGCGCTTTGCTGGATATTTCATAGTCTGCGTAACTCGGGCTGATGCGCCATTCTTCTTTCTTGTCCACGATCCTTGCCTCCCACTGAGGTGAGTGATACCCCGAAGGATGCCACCCACCTCAGTAGAAAGCAAGTGCACATGATGATTACTAATAGTTTGGAACGGGGTCCATGAGACCAGCGGCCAGATCCGTCGTGATCCCCGTGAGCGCGCCGTGCGCACCACGATGGTTGGAGAAGTAGTTCAGGTAGTCCACGACGAAGGCGTCCTTGCCGTCGAAGTCAGCGATCCTGCTCCACATGCTCCCGTCCTCGCCCCAGAAATCCGCGTCCCCGCCGAGATTGACCCGGTACAGGCTGTCGCGGTTCAGCGTCATGGCGATGTTGTGATAGAAGAAGTGGTCCTCGACGATCGGGATGCCGCTGACCGTGACCTTGCTGTAGCCACCGGCCAACTCGCCGCCCGTGTATGCCTGCTGCTGGAAGCCCATGAGGCTCCGGGCAAGCTGGGCAACCGCGGACGGGTAGGCACACACGACATCGGTCTCAGGCGTGACAGCAAATCCACGCTTGGCGCCGAGTGCGAGCCAGTGCTCCGTCAGTTCCATGTGATCGAACGTGGTGGACGCCACCCGGTAAGGCTTCCAGCGACCATACGTGGTCTGGCTGATGTTGAAGACCGTGGTGTTGTCCGCGTTCGGATCGACGATTGTACCGATCCCGTTCGGAGCCAGGTTGCGCTCCGCAGCGAAGTAGTCGGTGTCGATGTCGTTCGTGGTTGCGAAGTAGATCAGGTCGTCCGCGGCGATCGTGTTACCGCCGTCCGTCTCCCACGTCGTCGCGCTGTCCACCGTGACCGCGTTCGTGGAATAGTTGAGCCCAGTCGAGGTGATGCGTGCGGCCCCGCCGATTGCGGCCTCGCTCACATCGTACCAGCAGATGATCGAACCCTCGGACAGATTGATGAGGGGGTTGGTGCCGGTGTTGCCGTAGCCGTCCTTCACCACGATGACCGTGGAACTGGTCCGCGATG
>JANLGX010000114.1 GCA_024654005.1 Gemmatimonadaceae bacterium
CATCGCGCGTCTGAATGCGCACTGCACCCTCGAGCTCGAGGTGACGCAGAAGGACACCTTCCGCGGGCCGCTCGGCATGTTCCCGCCCGGCTTCGGCGCGATGGCGCACGGCTCGGATGTGGGCTCCGGCCGGAATTACGGCCAGCAGGGCACGCCGTCGCGCGATGCCGTCGACATGGCGCCGGTGCCCGTGCACATCCACGGCACGGAGAAGTACGCCGTCATCCTGCACAACGACTCGGGCCGGACGATCGAGTACTACGACGACGAGGGCGGGGCCCTCAACTCGGATGTTCTCCGGCTTCGCATCCACCTCGTCTGCCTGCACAAGCGGGCGGCGGGCTGAGGAGAGAGACATGGGCCAGCTCGGCATCATCCGCACCGCTACGGGCGCGCAGTACCGCGCGGAGGATTGGACGGCATCCCCGCTCTACTCCACCGTCGACATCGACGACGCCGCGGCGCTCACCCGGCTCGATGCCTTCTCGTACGGCAAGGGCGGCGAGATCCCCGGCTCGGTGGCTGCGGCGGGCACCGCGCAGCGGACCGCGACGCTCAAGGACACGAACGTCGAGGGCGCCGGCGGCATCTTGGCGGAGAACGAGGAGCTCATGCTCTTCGGTCTCTGCGTCGAGCTCATCCAGCGCTACTCGTCGTTGACCGACTTCTTCAACGGCAACGAGACGTGGTGCCCGGATCCTCCGCTCGTGAGCTTCACGAACGTCCTGCGCGTCCAGCAGGACACGGTCGTGCGCCTCATGATCGCGAACACGAAGGACTACCACGCGGTGCCGATCGGCGCGCTGCCCGCTGCGCGCGGCGTCAATCACGTCTTCGGCAGCGCGCGCTCGCAGGGCTCGGCCTACGCCGAGGGCATGGTCGTCGGCTCCAACGGCGGCGTCAACGAGCACACGCACCGGCGCTTCGGCACGCCGCACGAGGTCGGACCGGGCGAGGCCTTCTCGGTCCGCTTCGAGTTCCCTCGGGGAAGCGTCGCCAACCTCGACTTCGGCGCGGACACGCGGGCACGCATCTCGGCTCGGGTGTGGACGCGCGGTCTTCGCCGCAGGCCCGTGGCCTGATCCGTCAGGGCCAGGGCGACAGGAGCAACGATCGATGTCCAGCATGAACAGGATTCGTCTCGCAGACGGCCGCGAGGTCGCTGCCGCGGAGTGGTACGACCAGCCCCGCTTCAGCACCTGCGAGTTCGCCGCGGCCGATCCGGTGAACCTGGCGCTCTTCAACTACGTGCCCGGCATGCCCGTCTCGAAGACGGCCAGCATCGCGCAGCGCAACGCGACGGATGCCGACACGAACCAGGTCAAGCGTCGTGCGGTCAACCAGGACGAGGCCCTGATCGTCTTCGCGATCACGTACGAGACCTTCGCGCTCGACGCCGAGGCGGACGGAAGCGGCGACGTCATCGCGCCGATGCCGGCGCTCTCGGGCACCGATCTGCGCCGCCTGCAGTACCAGGCGATCTTCGAGCTCACCGTCGGCGGGCTCAAGAAGCCGCAGTACGAAGTGCCGTTCGCGTGGCTCTGCCAGTCGATCGGCACGAAGGCGTGGTCGAGCGATGCGGGCGCCACGAGCACGCACATCGACTACGGGACCGCCGGCGATCTGACGGCGGAGAACCAGGAGCTGCTCGAGCTCCCGATCTACATCGGCGGCTTCGGCCGCTCCGCGAGGCCCGGCAACTCGATGCCCTTCAAGGGCCGCTTCTACAACGCCGACAACGGTGCGTTCACCGGGCTGCGCCAGAACGTCCGGCTCAGGCTGTACCTGATGAGCCTCACGAAGCGGCCGAGCTGAGCACAACCTACCCAACCCGGCGCCCCTCGGTCGATGCTCCTGATCACACGAGGGGCTCGCCCGGGGGGCGATGCGTTTCATGGACACGAGGGCCTGCACTGACGACAGCCGCTTTCTGCACGAGCCCCGTGTGCTCTGGACTGTGCAGGAGATCCAGGCGTCGGCCTCGGCGGCGACGGCGCTCGCGAGCCGCGTGGAAGTGGACAAGGACCACTTCCGCAACGGCGGCCGCTACCCGATCACGCTGACGCATTGCCTGCTGAGCGGCATCGGCTACACGTTCCGTGAGTTCGCGGATTCCGGCGCCGCGGCCCTCAGCAACCGGCACAACTGCATGGCGGCGGCGGCCAATATGGTCGACGTCTTCATCTCGGCGCCGTACACGCTGCACTTGGCGCGGCGCGACATCCGCGTCAGCTCGCTTCCCGCGCAGCCCGTCGCCGAGCCGTCGATGCGCTACTACCTTGCGTCGGGCTACTCGAGCGGGCTCTGGGGCGTGTCGCGCTGGGACTTCGAGCGCCTCCTCTGGCTGCCCCGCAAGGCGACGATCCAGTTCGATCTGGGCGGCTGGGCTCTCCCGAACATCGGGACCTTCCTCGCGAGCAACGTCCCGACCTCGGTCGCCTTCGATGAGGTCCACACGGGTATGTTCGGCGGCAACAACCGCTTGCGTGAGCGCGCGGATCTCGAGGCCTCGCCCACCGCTCTCGTCACGAACGAGGAGAACCTCGTCGTTGACGCTTTC
>JANLGX010000115.1 GCA_024654005.1 Gemmatimonadaceae bacterium
GATCGCGATCGTGGAGCATATGAGTGTCGAGCGGAGCATGCCCACCGTCGAAGAAGCTGCGGAGGCGCTGGTTGATCTCATCCGGCTGTCCGTGACCCGGGCTTCGTCCGGTACCGCCACGGACAGCCGGATGAGATCAACCAGCGCCTCCGCAGCTTCTTCGACGGTGGGCATGCTCCGCTCGACACTCATATGCTCCACGATCGCGATCCCCGTCGCGACCCGCCGGTACTCGATCACGTACACCCGGTCGGGATCGATGAAGGCGCCAAACCGCCGGTCTGTGAATCCCCTCATCGCCGTCCGATCGATTCGTAAATGCCGAGGATCGGCAGAATGATTGCGAGACCCACCAGCAGGACCGCGCCCCCCATCACCGCTATGAGGGCGGGTTGCAGAACCGTCACCATCCTGCGCACGGCCGCGGGGATCTCCCGCTCGTAATACACGGACGCCCGGCCGAGCGCCTCGTCGAGATGACCGGTGACCTCGCCCAGAGCGACGCTCCGCACGACCATGGGCGGGAAGAGCGGCGATGCCCCGAACGCCGCCGCGAGAGATTCTCCGCCGGTGATCGCCGCGCGCACGCCGGCCACAGCGCGGGCAATGGCGCGATTGCTGACGAGCCG
This sequence comes from Gemmatimonadaceae bacterium, assembly GCA_024654005.1. Lineage (GTDB taxonomy): Bacteria > Gemmatimonadota > Gemmatimonadetes > Gemmatimonadales > Gemmatimonadaceae > JACDCY01. The sequence continues at coordinate 630 of JANLGX010000115.1, forward strand.
CTCCGACAGCTCGAGCGAGTACACGACCTCGACGCCGGTGCGGTAGAACAGCGCTAGATAGGTGACGAGGCGCGCCATGTTGATCTGAGCAATCAGCTCGCCGAAAACCGGAATCCGCAGTATGAGCGCGTCCAGCTTCACCCGCGTGCCAGGGGTGCGCCGGCCGATCCCCAGCAGCGCGACTCCGGCAGTGATCGCGGTGACCCAGACCATCCAGTACCCGCGGATCAGCTCGGACGTCTTCAGCACGACCCGCGTCGGGAGCGGCAGCTCGGTGCCGTACGAGACGAGTACCGGCAGCAGCCTGGGAAAGACGAAGCCTACCAGCACCAGGAGCAAGCCCGCGATCGCGACGACGATGATGATCGGATACAGCACGGCCTGCTTGATCTGTGCGCCGATGGTCTGTTGCCAGTCGAGATGCTTTACGAGCTGAGCGAGAACGTAATCGAGCTGGCCGCTGGCCTCACCCGCCTCGATCGTGCTGATGTAGAACGATTCGAACGCCTTCGGGTGCTCCGCCATGGCTTCCGAAAGACTCTTCCCTTCGAGCGACATCGAGTCGCGCATCTCTGCGACGATTTTGCGCAGCTTCTTGGACTCCAGCCGCGGCTCCACGTCGCTCAGCGTGGTCATGATGGGCATGCCGACCTGGGCCGCGCCCGCCATGTACTCGAGCAGCGCGAGCAGATGCTTCTTGTCGATCTTGCCGTCCGTCTTCCTGGCCGGCGCCGGCTTCTCCGCCGGACGGCTGCGCACGAGATACGCGCCGTTCTCCCGCAGGCGCTCGGCGAGATCCTCCTCGCTCGTCGCCGCCATCGTTGCCTTCTCGACCTGGCCGTTGGAGGTCAGGGCTTCGTACCAGAATTGCGGCAAGCTCGACTCCCTAGGCCGCGATCACGCGGAGCAGCTCGTCCAGGCTGGTCACGCCGGCTTTGACCTTGGCGATTCCGTCGTCGAACATCGTCGGACGGCCCGACACGCGGTGGATCTCTTCCGCGGGCCTGCGCTCGTAGATCACGCTCGAGAGGTTGTCGTCCACCGGCAGGAACTCGAAGATGCCGATCCGGCCGCGATAGCCGGTCTGCCGGCAGTTGATGCACCCCTTCGGTCCGAAGAGCGGCTCATTCCCCAGGCCGTGCCGTTGCCGGACTACCTCCGGCACCTCCACCGCCGTCTTGCATTTGTCGCACAGCACACGGACCAGCCGCTGGGATATGACCAGCTGCATCGAGGACGCGAGCACGAACGGCTCCGCTCCCATATCGATCATCCGCGGGATGGCGCCGGCGGCGGTCGTCGTGTGCAGCGTGGTGAGCACCAGGTGGCCGGTGAGCGCGGCGCTCAGCGCTATCTGCAGCGTGTCCTTGTCGCGGATCTCGCCG
>JANLGX010000116.1 GCA_024654005.1 Gemmatimonadaceae bacterium
GTCCACTCGAACGAGACGTGCGACAGCCGCTCCTGCTCCGCGTCCTCGTACTTGCACCCGCAATGCTTGTAGTCGGTGGCGACGGTCGAATCGTAATTACCCGACACCCCCCGGATCTCGCGCCCGTGCAGCAGTCCGACGACCTCGTTGGGCCACGGCGCGTAGCCCACCAGATCGCCGAGGTGGTATGTGGCTGTGACAGGCCGTGCCCCGTCGATGTGACGGAGCACGGCCTCCAACGCCGGAAGGTTGGCGTGGATGTCCGAGATCAGCGCGTAGCGCGACGTCGCTCGATCCCTCCTACTTGCTCAGAGGCTTCGTCGCGCGCACGAACGCGCTGAGAAACTTTCCGTCGATCTCGCGCGCAACCACGGCGACATCCTGCATGGCGTTCGCCAGAAATGCGGCCGCGTCCTCCGCTTTGTAAATCCGCGTCGGCTCGACGTCGATCTGCTCGAAGCCCGCCGCGCTGAGCAGCGCCTGGTATTCGCTCTCCTGGAGCGCGCCCGCCACGCAGCCAATCCACAGCTCCATGCTCCGCTTCACTTCCGCGGGCACCGGACCGCGCACGACGACGTCGGACACCGCGAACCGCCCGCCGGGCTTCAGCACCCTGAACGCCTCGCGCAGGACGCGCGCCTTGTCGGCCGACAGGTTGATCACGCAGTTGGAGATGATGACGTCCACGGACGCATCGGGCAGCGGGATGTTCTCGATCTCGCCCTTGAGGAACTCCACGTTCTCCGCGCCAGCGCGGCGCTTGTTCTCGTTGGCGAGCGCGAGCATCTCATCCGTCATGTCGAGGCCGTAAACTTTCCCCGTCGGGCCGACGCGCTTGGCGGAGAGCAGCACGTCGATGCCGCCGCCGGAGCCCAGGTCGAGCACGGTCTCACCCTCGTTCAGCTGGGCGGGCGCGGTCGGGTTGCCGCAGCCGAGCGACGCGAGCAGCGCCTCGGCGGGCACGCCGGCCTGCTCGCCCTCATCGTACAGGTTGGAGGTGATGGGGTCGTACGACTCCGTGGTGGAGCCGGAGCACGCGCTCGAGCAGCAACCGGCGTCGTCGCTGGTGGTGCCCGCGGCGACGGCCTTGGCTACACGGCCGTATTTGTCCTTTACTTCCTGCTTTACGTCTGCAGGCATGGTAGAGCTGGTCATGTATTCTCCGAAGGAAATATGGTGATTAGTGATTAGTGATTAGGAACTGCGGTTACCCGCAGCACTCGACTTTCAGTCGCCGCCTCGGCTTGAGCGAGGCCAGGAACTGGCCCGCTTCCTCGATGGCCTCGCGGTTCAGCGAGTAGCGCACCCAGCGGCCGTCACGCCGGTCGCTGATCAGGCCGGCGTCCTTCAGCACGCGCAGGTGGAACGAGAGGCGCGACTGCGCCGCGTCCAGCGCGTCGGTCAGCTCGCACACGCATCGCTCGCCGCCCGTGAGTCGCATTACGATGCCCAGCCTGGTGGGGTCCGACAGCGCGTGAAACCACTGCGCTGCCCTGTCGGTGTTGCCTTCGGTCGCGGTTGCCATGGATCAATGATATATCAAGTTTGGTTGATATGTCAAGGGTCCGTGCGCCTCCGGACCGGGGGCCGATCGGGAGGACGGGGCCGCACGATGCTGGACCCACGCAAGCAAATCTCTTGACGGATCGCGAATCGGCCGCACATGTTGGAAACCTCTCTCGGCTAACGGAGCCCCGATGCTGCACTCCCGGTCCGCCGGCGCCCTTCCGATTCTTCTGGTCGCGTGCGCCCTGCTCGTATCACCTCTTGCGTCAGCCCAAGCGCAGGCCGGCCCGGGACGAGTAACCGGTGTCGTAAGCGATTCCGGTACCGGCAGGCCCGTGCCGGAAGTGCTGGTGACGCTGGTCGGCACGCGCTTCGGCGCGCGCACCGACAACACCGGCCGATACGCGATTAACGGGGTGCCCGCCGGTACCTATCGGCTCGAAGCGCGCCGGCTGGGATATCGCCCCACCACGATTCCCAACGTCGGGGTCGAGAGCGGCACCGTAACCGTTGACGTCCGGCTGGCAGCTCTCGCGCTGAGCCTGCAGGCCGTGGTCACTACCGGGTTGGTCGATCCGACGGCCGGTACGCGGGTGCCGTTTACCGTGGGACGGCTCGACAGCGAGAACGCGCCGGTTCCGGCCACCAACGCCATCGAGACACTGCAGGGCAAGATCGCCGGAATCACGGTCGTGCCGCTCGGTCAGCCCGGCAGCGGCACGCAGATCGTGCTCCGCTCGCCGACCAGCATCAACAAGTCGAACTCTCCGCTCATCGTCGTCGACGGCGTCATCCAGAGCCAGTCATTCGGCGCGGCCACTGCCGACCTCGAGGCCATGGACATCGAGAGCATCGAGGTGGTGAAGGGAGCCGCTGCCGCCTCACTGTACGGCTCCCGCGCGGCGTCCGGAGTGCTCCAGATCCGGACGCGCCGGGGTTCGGGCCTGGCGGACGGCGCGACTCGCTTCAGCGTACGCACGGAGTTCGGTACCAACCAACTCGGCGGAAAGATCCGCTGGGCGCGCCAGCACTTCTACAGGGTCAACGAGAACGGGCAGTACATCGACACGACCGGTGCCGTCGTCCCGCGCGCAAAGCGCGAGGCCGATTCCATAGCCTTCCAGGACAATGATTACATAGACCCGGTGTACGACCAGGTCGATCGGTTTTTCGACCCTGGCAACTTTACGAAGAACTCCATCAACTTCGCACAGAACACCGGCCGCACCAACTGGTTTCTCTCGCTGGTCAATTCCAAGGAGGACGGAGTCGTTCTGAACAGCGGCGCGTACAACCAGAACGACGTCCGGTTGAACCTCGACCACCGGCTGCGGGAAAATCTCCGGCTGTCTTTCAGCGGCTACCACAGCCGGTCGACCCGTAAGGAGCTGTACGGCGGCGCGTTCTTCGACCTGATCAACCAGGCACCGGACGTTGACCTGCGCACGCCGGATCCCGATGGCACGCCGTACCTGTACCAGGGTGATCCGGAAGGCCGCGAAGAGAACCCACTGTACGTTCTCGCCACCGAGGAGAACCGGCGCCGCCGCGCGCGGACGCAGGGAAGCCTCGAGGCGCGGTACGCACCGTCGCAGTGGCTGAGCTTCGACGGAAACGTGAGCTACGACCGCTCGGATCGGCGCGTCAACTTCTTCCTCGACCAGGGACTTAAGACCGAGGGCTTCGGGTTGGGTGGCCCCGGCGAGATATCTCAGTTCACTGGCACGACGGACGCCATCAACGCCGCAGCCAGCGCGAACCTTCTCGGAAGCGTGGGACAGCTGACGCTGCGCTCGACGGTGCGGGCGCTGCTCGAGCGCGAGACGAACCAGACGACCGAGGCGGAAGGCACCAATCTGTCCGTTCCCGACGTGCGAAGCCTGAACAATGCGACGCAACGGTTCGTCGAGTCCACGCTCGAAGAGATCAGGTCCAACGGATTCGTCTGGAGCGCGGGGGGCGACTACGCGGGACGGTACATCCTTGACGGCCTGGTGCGGCGCGACGGGAGCTCCCTTTTCGGACCTGAAGAGCACTGGAATACGTATTACCGCGTCAGCGGAGCATACCGGATCGGAGAGGAAAACTGGTGGCCGTTGCCGATGTTCTCGGAGTTCAAGCTGCGTGCCTCGCGCGGCACCGCCGGCGGGCGCCCCGACTTCGACGACCAATTCGAAACGTTCGGCTTTCTGGCAGGTGGCGGCCTGGTGAAGCAGACGCTGGGCAACAAGTTCCTCAAGCCCGAGCACGCCACCGAGACCGAGGTTGGAATAGACGCGATCATCCGGGACCGGTACTCGGTGCAGCTGTCGTACGCCAAGTCCAGGGTCGTCGATCAACTCATCCTCATTCCGCTCGCCGGTTTCTTCGGCTACGAGTCGCAATGGCAGAACGCTGGAACCGTCGAGGGAAACACCGTCGAGGGCACGATCGAGGCCCAGATCGTGCGCCGGCCGAATTTCACCTGGCGGATGGGCTTCGTCGCCGACCGGTCGCGCAATCGGATTACCGAGTTCAACCGCTCCTGCTTCCAAACAGGCATCTCGTTCCGGTGCGCCGGCGAAACGCTCGGCGCGATGTACGGCTTCCGGTTCATCCAGGGCACAGGCGAGCTCCCGGCCGACGCCGCGGCGCGGGCGGATGAGTTTGCCGTGAATGACGAGGGTCTGCTGGTCTGGGTCGGCAAGGATGCGGCCGGCGCGCCCAACAGCTTTACCGAGGGTGAAAAGGAGGATCTCTGGAACACGACGGCGACGATCGGCACCGCCAACTATAGGTGGGGAATGCCGATCAGGCTGATCGATTCCACCGGCAACCCGGCCGTGGTGAAGATCGGCGATGGCAACCCCGATTTTCATTTCGGAATCTCCAACAACCTCAGTTGGCGGAACATCCAGCTGTACGCTCTGCTGGATGCCAACGTCGGCGGGCACGTGTACAACCAGACCAACCAGCGTATGTACCAGTGGGCCCGCAGCGGCGACGTCGATCAGGGTGGAAAGCCGCAGGAGCTGAAGAAGCCCATCGAGTACTATGCCGCCCTGTACGCGGCCAACGACGAGACGAGCTATTTCGTCGAAGACGCGGGATACGTGAAGCTGCGCGAGCTGTCGGTGAAGTACCGCTTCGGCGAGAGGGCCATGGGGCTGCTTCGCCGATTTGGAGCCGCCGACGCGTCGATCTCGCTCGTGGGCCGCAACCTCCTCACATGGACTGATTACAGCGGCTACGACCCCGATGTAGGTGGGGCGATCACACGGCTCGACAGCTTCGATTATCCGCGCTACCGGACGATTACCGGCAGCTTCGAAATCACTTTTTAACGCGAGAATTACGATGCGCAAACTGATTCCAGCTCTCGCGTTGCTGCTGGCCGCATGCCAGGAGCTCACAGTCACGAACCAGAACGAGCCGGACCGTGAGCGCGCTACCAAGCAACCGCTGGCGACCGAGGCGTTCGTCGCCAGCGCATTCCGATCATGGTGGAACGTCGGCGGGCAGGACGATTATCCGTCGTGGGCCTTCTCGACCATCGCGCACGAAGTCACGTCCGGGTTCGCCGATTTCGGGCAGCTCGAGCTATCCGCCGAGCCCCGCTCGGCGTGGAACAACAGTCCGGTGAACGCGCGCAACGAAGTGGCCGAAGATCCGTGGTACGATCTCTACGCCACGATCTCCACGGTGAACGACGGGCTCATAGCGATGGATGGAGGGCTCGTCATCGTGGATGCTGCGCGAACGGCCCGAACCCGCGCGGTGGCCAAGCTGCTGCAGGGCATCTCCCACGGTTATCTCGGCTTGTATTTCGATCAAGCCTTCGTCGTGGACGAGACGGTCTCGCTGGACACCATGCTCAACGCGGCCTTCGTGCCTTACCCCGAGGTGATCGAGGCCGGCATCGCGCAGATCGACGCCGCCATCACAGTCGCGGGTACCAACAATTTCACGCTGCCGGTCGATTCATGGCTGTTCTCCACCATGACGCGGGACCAGTTCGTCCGGCTCGCGAATTCCTTCGCGGCTCGCCTGCTGGCCTATTCGCCGCGCACGCGAGCTGAACGCGCGGCGGTCGACTGGGCCGAGGTCATCCGGCGCATCGACGCGGGAGTGGTGACGGATTTTGCGCCAATCGGCCAGCCGGACATCCTCTGGCATGACTGGCAGCGCCTTGTCGCCCGCGTGCGTACCGCGCCGAAGCCGAGCGACTTCGGCCGCCCGAGTTACTGGCTCCTCGGTCCGGCTGATTCCGCCAACGGCTTCGTGAACTGGGTGGCGACGCCGGTGGCGAACCGGGTGGCGTTCCAGATTCGCACGAAGGATCGCCGGATACAGGGCGCGACCGGGCCGGCGAGCCCGGGCAAGTACGTCGGCTACAACCTGAACAACATCTTCCGGGCAGACCGGGGCACCTACCGCTTCTCCTGGTACTACTTCCACCGGTTCGGGACCGGCGACACATGGCGGTCCGGACCCTTGCCCGCGCTGACCGTCTCGGAAATGGATCTGCTCAAGGCGGAGGCGCTCATTCGCCTCGGCCGCGCCAGTGAAGCGGTTCCACTGATCAACAAGACTCGCGTGGCGAACGGGCAGCTTCTGCCCGTCACGATCGACGGGCCGCCGGACCTTCCCGGTTGCGTTCCGCGAAAGCTGAATGGCGCATGCGGCAGCCTCTGGGACGCGCTGCGCTACGAGAAAGGCATCGAAGGACTGGGCGTCAGCGGCGTGATCAGGTACTTCGACGCCCGCGGCTGGCAGACGCTGGCTACGAACAGCATCGTCCATCTGCCGGTTCCCGGCCGCGAGCTAGCGGTGCTGCAACGCCCGCTGTACACGTTCGGCGGTCCGGGTGGCGAAGGCAGCGCGCCGGCGCCTGATCCGGAGCGGTGCCCCGTCGCGCTGCCGAGGTGCCCATAGTCGGTTAAAGACAACTGCCACATAGAACTGCCAAGCTGCGAGCTTCCAGCTTGGCAGTTCTATTTTGGCGGTTGGTTATCGCGCGATCGGATCCGGCCTGATCGTCAGCACGGTCTCCGAGACGGCGCCGTCGACTGTGAGTCGCAGCAGGTAGGTCCCCGGCCCGACCGGCGGCGCGCGGCGCTGCGGCGGGCGGCGGGGCTCCCCTTCCCCGGTCACGGGCGCCGCGACCGTGGTATCTCGCGGCGGGGGAGGATCCTCGAGCCGCAGATCCCATTCGTACCGGTGGATGCCGGGCTCGGGTGGGAGCGTGATCGTGCGCTTCGTCTGGCCGCCGGGCTCACTGATCTCCAGAACGGCCGGCAACGCGGGAGTCGATCTCAGCCAGTAGCTGATGACCGCGACGTTCCGCGACGGGACGCGCGGGAGATTGCCCGCCGCCTGAAAGGTCGCGGGGTTCTCCCCTCCGAACCAGAAGTGGCCGCGCTGGCCGCCGCGGCTGCGGTTCTCCCAGACAGTCACCGTCCGCTGCTCGAAGAGGTGGCCGGGCTTCGCGCGCACTTCGTCGGTAAGCTGCTGCAGCGGCGTGATGTCGTCGAGGATCCAGATGCTCCGCCCGTGCGTGCCGGCGACGAGATCGTGGTCGCGCGGATGAATGACGAGATCCTGGATCGCCACGGTCGGTAGGTTGTTCGAGATTCTCGTCCAGCTTCGCCCCGCGTCGAGCGATGCCCAGACGGCGAACTCCGTCCCCGCGAAGAGCAGACTCGGATTGCGCAGATCCTCGCGCACGAGGTGCACGACTTCTCCCGCCGGCAACGTCGCACCGATGTTCGTCCACGTTCGCCCGTAGTCGGTGGTCCGGAAGATCCACGGCGTGACGATGTCGCTCCGGTGGCCGTCGAACGTCACGTACGCCGTGGCGGCGTCGAAATGCGACGCTTCCACGCGCCCGACCCAGATGCCGTCGGGCACCCCTCGGAAGTTCCGGCGCACGTTGCTCCAGCTGCGCCCGCCATCGCGTGTGACCTGCACGTTGCCGTCGTCGGTGCCGATCCAGATCACGCCCGGTATCACTGCCGACTCGGAGATGGACGTCAGCGTGCCGTGCGTCTCCGCGCCGGAATTGTCGGGCGTGATGCCACCCGACCGGCGCGCGGTCTTCACGGGATCATTCGTCGAGAGATCGGGGCTGATCACCGTCCAGCTTTCTCCGCCGTCAGTCGTACGAAAGAGGTGATTGCCGCCGAGGTAGAGCACGCGGGAATCGTGCGGCGACATCACCAGCGGCGCGGACCAGTTGAATCGCGCGGCGCGGTCGCCGGTATCGCTCGCCGCGATCGCGCTCCAGTTGGTGGTGTTCGCGCGTGACGGGCGGTGGGTGCTTATCTCGTAGGTGAGAGCATCGTACCGGCGGAAGCCGCCGTTCTCGGTGGAGCTGTACACCTTGCGCCAATCGGACGGATCCACCTGCACGTCCTGGCCGTCGCCCCAGTGCAGCTTCCACGTATCGTCATTGAGAATGCCGCGCACGTCGCGGCTGAAGCTCGGCCCTGCCCAGGAGCCGTTGTCCTGGTGCCCGCCGTACACGAAGTACGGGTCGCGCATGTCCACGCCGAGGCGGTAGTACTGCCCGATGGCGAGATTGTCGTACAACAGAAATTTCTTTCCGCCGTCGAAGGTGAGCGCGGCACCCTTGTCCATGCCGATGTAGTAGCGGTCGCCGTCGGTGGGATCGAGCCAGAGCGCATGGAAGTCGCCGTGGATCTCCTGGTCCTCGCTCCCGTTCGTCAAAGTCTTCCCCGAATCGGTCGACACCATGAAGCGGGTGGTCAGGACGTACACTTTCGCGTCGTCCACGGGATTGATCCGGATCTGGCTGTAGTAGAACGGGCGGTTGTTGTACGTGTTCACGTACCGCCAGCTCTCGCCGGCGTTCTCGGAGCGGTAAATGCCGGACCCCGGGACGCCGAGGTCGCGTGATTGCGCCGCCTCGACGATCGCCATGACGACGTCGGGCCGGCCGCGCGCGACGGCGAGACCGATCCGGCCGGTCTCCCCCGCGGGGAGCCCCGCCGTGAGCTTGCGCCAGCTCCGGCCGCCGTCGGTGGACTTGAAGATGCCGCCGTTCGGGCCGCCGCTGTGAAACGTCCACGGCCGCCGGATGCGGTGGTAAAACGCGGTGTACAGTACGTTGGCGTTCCGCGGATCCGGGACGAGGTCGGTGCAGCCGGTGCGCCCGTCATCCGGGAGGCCGCCCGCGAGCTTCGTCCAGCTCCGCCCGCCGTCGGTCGTCTTGAACAGGCCGCGGGTTCCGGAGTAACCCCAGAGATGCCCGATGGCGCAGGCGTACACGACGTCGGGATCCGTCGGGTGCGTGATCACCCTCGCGATCTGATGCGTGGTCTCGAGCCCCACGTTGGTGAACGATTTTCCGCCGTCGGTGGATTTGTAGATTCCGTCGCCCCACGCGACGCTGTTCCGGTTGTTCGCCTCGCCCGTCCCCACCCAGATGATGTCGGGGTTCGGCTGGAAGACGGCGATGTCGCCGATGGACGCGGACCGGTACCGGTCGAAGATCGGCTCCCACGTGATGCCGGCGTTCACCGACTGGAAGACGCCGCCGGACGCGGTCGCGAGAAAGACGTGCTTGAAGTCGCGCTCGACCGCCTCGAAATCCACGACGCGGCCTCCCATGCTGGCCGGGCCGATGTTGCGCCAGCGCAGCCCGGCAAGCGACACGGAATCGGCGCGCTGCGCCTGCGCGACCGGCGGCGCGGCGGAAATGAGCGCCAGAGAAACAATGAGCAGGCGGCGAGAGAACATTGCTAGGCTCCGGATCGATGTATGGGAATCGTCGCACGGACTGACATCAATGTCGGGTGCCGCGGGCGGGATTTCAAACGCAGCATGAGCGTCGACCGCTGGACTTGTGGCTAGCTCCGACCCGATTTGGCAACACCGGCGCCCCCCAGTGCGCCGAGAGCTGGAAGAACCAGCATCGCCCTAAGCCGACCATATGTAACGCAAAATGGCATAAGTTTCCCCATGCGCGACGTTTTATTCGGGAGAATCGAGTGGAGGTGACCCGTCCCAGTACGGCAGAGGTAGCGGCGGCAGCGAGCGTCCTTAGGGAGTTCTGGGACCATGACGGCCGATTCGTCGCCGGCGATGCCGTCGCTTATGCCGAATGGGGCTTTGGCATTGCTGACATGGTCAAAACGGGTGCGCCGTTTGACGCGTTTCCCAAATATCTCAGCGTCCTCGAGGAGCAGTTGGGCTACCCGGCATCGGCGTACGAGAATCGCAAGGAGATCGCTCAGCGATTGATTGCCGCCGTGAAGCAGGTGCGCCATCCAGGATAGTACGCGGCTACATAGACTGCTGCTCGTGCTCCTGGGCGCGCTCGCGTGCGGTGGGGATGGGCCCACCGTGCCGGTCAGCAGGACAGCGCGCCAGCCGATCGTGTTGGTGCACGGGCTCGGCGGCTCCGCGGCTGACTGGAGCCCTGTCCTCGCCCGCCTCAGAGCCGACGGTTGGATCGATCGCGAGCTGGCCGCGGCAACGTACAACTCGAACCACTCCAACACTTCGCACGCGGCGCAGCTTGCCAGCAGGATCGATTCGGTCCTGGCCGCCACAGGGTGGGCCAAAGTCGACCTCGTGACGTACTCGATGGGCAGTCTGTCGTCGCGGTACTACCTCAAGAACCTGGGCGGCGTCGCCAAGGTCGATGCGTGGGTCTCGATAGCCGGTCCGAATCACGGGACGCAGACCGCCACTCAGTGTGTCCAGCTGCCGGCGTGCGCCGAGGCCGTACCGGGATCGACGTTCCTGACCGCGCTCAATGCCGGCGACGAAACACCCGGGGACGTGCGCTATGCCACGTGGTGGTCGCCGTGCGACGGAACGATCGTCCCGCCCGAGAGCACGATCCTGAGCGAAGCCTTGAACACAGAGACTGCGTGCCTATCGCACACCGAGATGTTCACCGAGCCCATATACCAGCAGGTGAAAGCGTTCATAGCTCCCTGACCCTCGCGCACCACCGGAGCTCCCGCCCAAAGAAAAAGGCCGGCTCGATTTCTCGAGCCGGCCTTCCTTTCAACCCTCGGCAGAACCGGCCGTTAGGCCGGCCAGCGAGTCAGCTTGGCTTTAGCGGCCGAGCTTCGCGACGTTCTCCGCGGCGGGACCCTTCTGGCCCTGCACGACGTCGAACTCAACGCGCTCGCCTTCGGCCAACGACTTGAAGCCGTTGCCCTGAATGGCCGAGTGATGAACGAAGCAGTCCTTGGAACCGTCTTCGGGCGTGATGAAGCCAAAGCCCTTGTCGTCGTTGAACCACTTCACTGTGCCGGTCGTACGCATTCGATACTCCTGTGTTGTTTTAGTTGCTGTCGGAGTCCGGTTTGCCGTACGTGCCGACTACAACGTGTCGTGATCCTGACCCTCACGGTGGGCTTCCGCCGACTCGACCGGCAAACGCCGGCTTCGAACGACTAGCGGAATGAAAAAAGGGACTGCGCGAGAAACCCGGCAGGCCCTAGTCTCGATAATGTCCGCGTTCCTTTTTTTCGGTTACGCGTGTCGCCTTCATAATAATAATCAATCCTGGGGGAAGACACAAGCCGTTGGGGAGTGGTGGGTCAGTTTTGTCATGTTGTTTGCGACTTCGCAGGTGAACGTCACCGGAATTGACCCACTACCCGTTGGGGCTACTACCACCGCCTCCTGGTGTGGCAGAAGGCTCACGACCTGACGATAAACATCCAGCGTGCGACTCGGGCGTTCCAGCGCGCAGGTTGCATCGGACTTCGGACGCAAATCGAACGCACTGCGGAATCCCTTCCGACCAACATCGTGGAAGGATGTTACGCCTCATCGCGATCTTGCAGTAATCGCTTTGACCACCTGCCCACCGACGGCCGGCAGGAGCGCCAGTCCCACGACGACCCCCCAATCGCTCGCCGACAACGGTTGGACGCCGAGCACGCCGGCGAGGAACGGCGTCTGCACGGCGACAAGCTGCAGCGCCACGACCAGCGCCACCGCGCCGACGGCGTACCGGTTCATCACGAGCGCACGGAGCGAGGGCGGTTGCTCGCGCGCGTTCACCACGTGGAAGGTCTGCGCGAGAGCGAGCGTCATGAAGCTCATCGTAATCGCCCGGGGCGATGCGTTGCCGCTTCCACCCATGCCGATCATGAAGGCGGCGATCGTCACGGCCGTCAGCGGCACCGCGAACAATACGATCGAAGCGACGAACCGCCGCGAGAGAATCGCCTCTTCCGGGTCGCGCGGCGGGCGCCGCATGATGTCGGGCTCGGCCGGATCCATGGCGAGGGCCAAGGCGGGAAACGTGTCGGTCACCAGGTTCAACCAGAGGATCTGCAGCGGCAACAGCGGGGCCGGGAGACCGGCTATGCCGGCGCCGAGCAGCACGCACACCTCGGCGAGGTTACAGCTGAAGAGATAGAACACGAACTTGCGGATGTTGTCGAAGATCACGCGCCCTTCTTCGACCGCGGCGCCGATCGTCCGGAAGCGATCGTCGCGCAGAACGACCGCGGCCGCCTCCTTGGCGACGTCGGTGCCGCGAGTCCCCATGGCGACGCCGACGTCCGCCTTCCTCAGCGCGGGAGCATCGTTGACGCCGTCGCCCAGCATGGCGACGATCGCGCCGTGCTGCTGATAAGCCGCGACGATCTTCAGCTTGTCTTCGGGACTGATGCGGCTGAAGGCGCCGACCTGCCCGATCCGCGACGCCAGCTCGGACTCCGGCGACTTCGAGAGCGCGTTACCGTCGAGAATTTCGTCGCCGTCTTCGAGGATCCCGAGGTCTCCCGCCACGGCCCTGGCGGTCAGCTGCTGGTCGCCGGTGATCATGACGGTCCGAATACCGGCATCGCGCAGAAGCTGGATCGTCTCGCGCACACCTTCCGCGGGTGGATCGAGGGTTCCCGAGAAGGCGACGAAGGTGAGGTCCCGCAACGCTTCCTCGTCAGCGCTCGGTACGGTCGCCGAGGCGAGCGCCAGCACTCGAAGCCCGCGCGACGCAAGCGCCTCGTTCCGTTCCAGAAGCGCCTTCCGTCCAGCGTCGTCGAGCGGTCGCGTCCCCTCCGCCGTCAGCACGCTGCCGCATCGCTCGAGCACGCGGTCGGGAGCTCCCTTCACCATTGCGACCGGGCCATCCGCCGTCTCGTGGAACGTCGCCATGAGCATGCGCTCGCTGGAGA
>JANLGX010000119.1 GCA_024654005.1 Gemmatimonadaceae bacterium
CTCTTCCGGCGCCTTGTCGATCTGGTCGAACGCCACCGGCTGCGCCAGGCCCTTCTTCGCCTGGATCGCCGTGATCGCCGCCGTCAGGGTCGTCTTGCCGTGATCGACGTGCCCGATCGTGCCGACGTTTACGTGGGGCTTCGTGCGCTGGAATTTCGCTTTTGCCATGATGGTGATTTCCGGTAGTGTCTTCTCTAAACGCTGATTCTCTGGTGCTTCACTTGCTGCGGGCAGCTAGCAGCTAGCTCTCTTTCAAAGCTCGCGATCGGGATTGAACCGATGACCTCACCCTTACCAAGGGTGTGCTCTACCGACTGAGCTACGCGAGCGGCAATGCCTTACTTGTGCTGCATTCGAACATTCGGTCCAGCTGCTAGCTGCTAGCTGCTAGCTGTCTTATAGAGCGGGAGACGGGACTCGAACCCGCGACATCAAGCTTGGAAGGCTAGCGCTCTACCAACTGAGCTACTCCCGCGGATTACAGTTCACAGCTCCGATCAGTCCGTTACCAAAAGCCAAGAGCCAACAGCTAACAGCGCTTCACCAAATGGTGGGGGAAGGATTCGAACCTTCGAAGGCTTGCGCCGGCAGATTTACAGTCTGCTCCCGTTGGCCACTTAGGTACCCCACCGCATCCCGCAACCCGTCCCCGTTACGCATTAGCGGAGCAGAGGACCATTGCGCCAATCGCTGCCGGCACGGCGCCTAGCACCAACCCTACCCCAGCAAACAATCGCCGTCGCCCCGAAGAGCTGACGGCGAGAATCGAACTCGCAACCTGCTGATTACAAATCAGCTGCTCTGCCAATTGAGCTACGTCAGCATACAGCGATTCTACGCAAGCCTTGAAGAATAAGGGATTTACGGCCCCCAGTCAAGCAAATGGCCGAGGCTTCTGACCAGGCGTGTTTTCGGGTCCGGAAAGGGGTCCGGACGCGGGCTGGGTGGCCTTCTTCCCGGCAGCCGGCTGGCGGGTCGGATCATATGGCTCTGCCCCGGAGCTCAAATCGGCGGTCGCTTCCAGGCTCGCCACCCGGGCCGCATCAGCCGGCGGCCCGAGCTTGTCGGGAAGGTTGGACACGCCGCCGCCGATGATCATCCCCCCGATCCCGGCCACTACCGCGGGAATGAACGCCAGTAACGCCTCGGCGATCCCGCCCGGCGGCGCGGGCACGTCCAGCCGGTTCGTGCTGGCGTAGATGTTGGCGAGCAGGACCGAGCTGCCGATCATGAGCGCGAACACCAGGAATTTCTTCGGGGCCGCCCACGACAGCAGGAACGTTCCGATGAAGATCACGCCGGCGCTGAGCTGCAGGTTGTCGTAATTCAGGTACGTGTAACCCGCGGCGGACGCAATGATGACGGCGCCGAGAAGGAGCAGGATGTCGCGTCTCATGCCTGCAACATTTAATGGATTCGAGCCGCGATGCAACCGGAGAAACCTTTACTCACCGCGCGAGCTTCCAGCGCGTGCCCCAGGGGCCGTCCTCGATGGCGATCCCGCGAGCCTCGATTTCGACGCGAATCGCGTCGGCGCTGGCGAAGTCGCGCCGGGCCCGCGCGTCCTTGCGCGCGGCCAGCCGCTCGTCGACCCAGGCGGCCAGCTCGTCGTCCGCCCGCGGCGCGTCCGGCACGATATCGAGCACGCCGTTGACGCGTGCGAACGCTTCCCGCGCGGCGCGCAGCGCGTCCGCGTCGTCCCCGCGCCTGTCGAGCTCGGCGTTGGCCCGCCGGATGAACGTGAACAGCGCGCCGACCGCGGCCGGCGCGTTGAGATCGTCGAACAGCGCGGCTTCGGCGTCACGCACGAGATCCGCCGCCGCGCCCGCCAGCCCGGGCGTGCCGCCGCTCGCTGCCTCGAGCCGCTCGGCGAAGTCGCGCACGCGGCGCACGCCTTCGATCGACGCCTCGAGCGCGTCACCGGAAAGGTTGAGCTGCTTGCGATAATGCGTCGAGAAAACGAAGTGCCTGAACGCCGCGGCGGACACGTTCTGCTCGCGCAGGTCGGCGACGGTCGCGACGTTGCCGATCCGCTTCGCCATCTTCGCGCCCTCGGTCAGGAGGAACTCGCCGTGACACCAGAAGCGCGCGAATTCCACGCCGGTCGCGCCCTCCGACTGCGCGATCTCGTCGTCGTGGTGCGGGAAGACGAGATCCACTGCGCCGCAGTGGATGTCCATCGTCTTGCCGAGGTATTTCATCGCCATCGCGGAGCACTCGAGGTGCCAGCCGGGGCGCCCTCTCCCCCACGGTGAATCCCACGCCGCGGCCGCCGCTTCGTCTTCCGGCTTCGCGGCCTTCCAGAGCGCGAAGTCCTGCGCGTTCTCCTTCGTGTAGTCGTCGTGCGCCACGCGCGCGCCCGCGCGGATCTCGCGCGCGTCGAGCCGCGACAGCCGCCCGTAGCCGTCGAACTTTCCGATCGCGAAGTACACCGACCCGTCTTCCGCCTGGTACGCCAACCCGCGCTCCATCAGCGACTGCACGAGGGCGATCATCTCGGGGATGTGCTGGGTCGCCTTCGGGTACTGCTCCGCGTCTTGGATCCGCAGGAACTTGCGGTCGTCGTGAAAGACCTCGACGACCGGCTCGGTGATCTCGCCGATCGTCACGCCGCGCTCCGCCGCGCGCTTGATGATCTTGTCGTCGACGTCGGTGAGGTTCATCACCTGGAGCACGTCGTAGCCGGCCAGCCGCAGCACGCGCCGCAGCAGGTCCTCGAACAGGAACGAGCGGAAGTTGCCGAGGTGCGCGGGGTTGTACACGGTCGGCCCGCACGTGTACACCCGCGCGGTGCGCCCGTCCGCGGGCGCGAACTCCTCGACCGCCCTGCTCATCGTGTTGTACAGACGCAGCGTCGCCATTGCCCGTGAACCTACGCGGACGCTTGGTCTTCGGTCAACGCGGGTCGTGCGTTTGCTGGCATTTGTGCGCGAGGGAAGAGCGGCAGGAATCCCCTTCGCGCGCTACGCGAGCAAACTACGCTCGCTATCACGCGCGCTATGGGGATCCCTGCCGCCCTTCCCTCCCCAGCACGAAAGCGAGAGAAACGCCGGCCCGCGTTGGCCACGGCTCGGCGTCCGTGCGATTCACGTCCCCCGCTCCTTCCCACCCGCGTCCGGCGGCGGCTTCGATCCAGCCGACGCGGGCTGAGGGTCGCCGGAGGCCGCGTGCTAGCGAGCGCGCGATTTGCGCGAGCGTAGCGGCCGAAGGGGACTCTCAGTCCGAGTCGGCTCGGGGAACAGGATACGCGTGCCGCTCGAGCAACACTGGAGGGACTGTCAGGATCGACGACTTTTCGCGCACGGCGATGATGTCGATCGGCGGGCCGGCGGGGACGAGCACACCGCCCTCGGGAGCGGGCACGCGCAGCATTATCGCGACGTCGCGCGTGGCGCGGCGGAATCCCTTGCCCTCGTAGATCCGGTTGATGAGGATGCGGCGCACCACCACCATGAGCGTGGCCAGCATCGGCACCGCGACCACCAGCCCGACCGGTCCGAGCAGCTTCGCCACGACGAGCACCGACATGATCGTCAGCACCGGCGGTAGCTCGACCTTGCGCGACATCACCAGCGGCTGCACGATGTTGCCCTCGAACACGTGGATGCCCACGCCGAGCAGTACCACCCACAACGCCTTGGTCACTCCGCCAGGGCCGCCGAGCACGAACAGCGCCGGCAGCGCTGTCGAGATCAGCGTCCCGAAGAACGGCACGACCGCGACCGCGCTCGTGAACACGCCGAACGTCAGCCAGTACGGAACTCCCAGCAGCCACAAGCCGAACGCGGTCATGACGCCGAGCACGAACATCGCGAACAGCTGGCCGGTGATGTATGCGCGCAGCGTGTCGGCCAGGTCGCGCAGCACGTCGCGCACGAGGTCGCGGTGCAAGGGCGGGAAGAGCGCGATCAGCCACTCGCGGTAGATCCCCGGATGCAGCGTCAGGTAGATCGCCATCACCGCCACGGAGAAAATGCTGATGAAGACGTGCACGAGTGAGAAGACCTTGGGGGCGAGGTCGGCGAACCAGCCGGAGATCTGGCCGTACACGACCTGCGTGGCGCGATGCTCCCCCGGCCGCCAGAATTGCTCCGCTGCGGGAAAGCGCGCCATGAACCGGTCGATGCCGCCTTCCCACGTGTCGATGTAGGTCGGCAGCACCTGGATCAGCTGCCGCGTCTGCTCCGCGACGGGCGGCACCAGCAGCCAGAACAGCCCGACGATCGCGAGAATCGTGGACGACAGCGCGATCGTGAAGGCGACGACGCGCGGCAGGCGCGCGCGCACCACCAGGAATTCCGTCACCGCGCCGAGGTACAGCGACAGGATGACCGCGATGAACAGCAGCAGAAACACGTCCGCGGCCACTCCCAGTAGCCACAACAGCAGGACTGTGAGAACGACCGCGGTCAGTACCGGTGCTACCCGCCCCTTCGGCTGCGGTGAGGCAGCCGCCGTGGGAGCGGTCATCAAGGCGCCTTCTTCTCCTCCTGCGGCACCTCGGTCAATGCTCCTTCAGTCTGCCCGGTCCCGAGCTGCTTGGATCCCGCGGGGGCGGGCCCGGCCAGCAGTCCCATCCTGCTCTTGAGCTCCATCAGCTGCAGATCTGCGGTCTCGGAAGTAGCGCCGCTCTCGAGCCGCTTGAACTCCTTCGCGAGCTGGTCACCGGAGAACTCCTCGTCGATCTCCACGGACGCGCGCACTTTCCGTTCGTTCTGCTCGATCTTCTCTTCCATTCTGGCGAACGCCTCGAACGCGGATTTCTCGGAGATGCGCGACATCGTATCGGCGATGCGCTTGGTGGCTTGCGCGCGCCGCTGCTTGGCGAGCAGAAGGTTCTTCTTCCGGTTCGCTTCCTCGATGTTGTCGTTCAGCTCGCGCAGCGAGTTCTTGAGGCGCTCGGTCTCCTGCTTGTGGGCCTCCCACGTGATCTGCATCTGCTGACCGCGCGACACGTGCTCGGCGCGCCGCAGCAGCGCCTGCTTGGCGAGGTCGTCGCGGTTCTCCTGCACTGCGAGCATCGCTCGCCGCTCCCAGTCTTCGGCCTGCTTCAGCTCGAGCCGCGCCTGATCTTCCAGCCGCTTCTCGTCGGCGATCGCGGCGGCGACCTGCTGCTTGGCGCGCACCAGCTGCGTACGCATGTCCGAAATGATCTGCACCAGCATCTTCTCGGGCTCTTCAGCGTGAGAGATGAAGTCGTTGATCGTCGCGCGCCAGAGTTGGACTAACCGGTCGAAGATTCCCATGAGTCTCTCGGAGTTATATGCGCTACGGGTATGAACTTAGTTCAGTTTCATTACTCGGTCCAAACTACGCTGCGTGCTGCGTGCTGCGTGCTGCGTCCTAGCAAGGATCGTCGACAGACGCGAGCTCCTGCCGCCCCACTGACATCGCAACACGGCTTTATCATTTGCCAGGGGGCTCCGACGACGCCGCGTCAGGCAGCGCGGCCGGCTAGGACGCAGCACGCAGCACGCAGCGCAGTTCATCCGCCCCTTTTTATCTGGTACAACCGCTCTCGGGCCAAACGGCGGCCAGTCGGCGTAGCTGCCAAGCCGCCCCCGGCCGTTTCCCTGTACCGCACATCCATCTCCCGCCCTATCTCCCCCATGACATCGATCACCTCATCGACGGGGATGGCGAAAGTAACCCCGGCGAGCGCCATTTCAATACCGGCCAGCGCGATCGCCGAGCCGGTCGCGTTCCGAAAGACGCAGGGCAGCTCCACCAGCCCGCCCAGCGGATCGCACACGAGACCGAGCATCCCCTGCAGCGTCAGCGCGATCGCGTGTCCCGCCTGCGACGGCGTTCCGCCGAGCATCTCTGTGGCGGAGCCGGCGGCCATCGCGGCGCCCGCACCGGTTTCCGCCTGACATCCGCCCTCCGCCCCCGATAACGACGCGCGCTCGGCTATGACGGCACCGATCAAACCCGCCGCCGCGAGCGCGTCCACCAGCTTGTCGTCGCTGAAGCCCTTGCTCGCCGCGAGCCCGGTGAGCACGGCCGGCAATACTCCCGCGCCGCCGGCGGTCGGAGCGGCGACGATCACGCCCATCGCCGCGTTGACTTCCTGCACGGCCAGCGCGCGCGCGAGCACGTCGCGGAACGGCGTCCCGGCGAGCGGGCCCGGCGGCCCGGTGCGCAGCTTGGCCGCATCTCCGCCCACCAGCCCCGACGCGGAGTACAGATCTCCGACCATCCCCTGCTCGACCGCCCCGCGCATGATCCCGAGCGCCCGCGCCAGCACGCTCCGGATGTCCTCCACCGTCCGCCCCTGATCCGCCGACTCCATGTCGAGCGCCGTCTGCGATAGGGTGCGCCCGCTCCCCTCCGCGTCCCGAATGGCTTCCGCCAGCGATTTATACATCGAGTGTCGTTAGCACGCAGCACGCAGCACGCAGCACGCCGCGCTTTCCCCGCGTAGTTCTCATTGCCCCGACACCTTGTCGAGTCGCCGGGCCCACCGCACCCAGCTCAGCGCGCGGACCTCGTCGCGCACTCCCTCGCCCGGCGGCTCGTCGCACTCGATCACGATGAACGCGTCGCCCCCACGCTGCTTTCTGGTCAGACGCAGCGTCGCGATGTTGATCCGGTGCTCGGCCAGGATTCCGGTGATGCGCGCGATCGAGCCCGGAATGTCCTCGGCCACCATTACTATAGTATGGAAGCTCCCCGTGACCTCGACGGGGAAGCCGTCTATCTCGGTCACCAGAATGCGGCCGGCGCCAAGCGACGACCCCGTGAGCGTGGCGTGGACGTCGCCGTGGTCCAGCGTCATGCGCACCGTGTTCGGATGCGCCTCCTCCCCCAGCGCTGCCTTCTCAAACCGGTAGTCGAGCCCCTCACGCTCGGCGATCTCGAGCGCGGTGCGGATGCGCTCGTCGTCCGGTTTGAAGCCGAGCAACCCCGCGGCGAGCGCCTTGTCTGTTCCGTGCCCTTCGCCGGTCCGCGCGAAGGATCCATGCAGCTCGAGCACGGCTTTCTCGGGAGTGCCGCTCACGAGTCCGCGCCCCAGCAATCCCAGCCGGCACGCGCCGGCGGTATGCGAGGACGACGGCCCGACCATGACGGGTCCGATGATATCGAGGAGGGAAACCATGCTGGAAAGGTGTGCGCGGGACCGACTGGAGCGGTACCCCCGCTCAGCTCGTCAGGTACCGCTCCTGCAGCACTGTCACGTGATGCGCGACGTGTCCGGCGCAGATATACGCGAGCGCGCGCACGGTGAACGGATTTCCGCTGGCAACCCCGCGTCTCATCCACGCCTCTTCGGGCAGATTCCGGAACAGCGTAAGCGTCGCGCCCCGCACCGCCTCGAGCTCTTCCAGGTGGCTGCTCCATGAGCGGTCCTCCGCGCCGGCCACGGCCACGGCGTCGTCCTGGTCGAAGCTCGGCAGCGGATCCGTGAGCCCGCGCGCGAACCAGAACGCGCGGAACGAGAACAGCCGCTCGGTGTCGTTCATGTGACTCACGACCTGACGGATGCTCCACTTGTCCGGAGCATACCGGTGCAGCGACCGCTCTTCCGACACGCCCGCGAGAATCGGAAGCACCTCGCTGAGCTGCGCTTCGAGCAGTTGCATGACGTCGTTGCCCGCGACTTTCTCTACGTATGTCAGGTAATAATCTGCGAATTCTGTACGGTCAGGCGCACTGATGACCATGCTTCCTCGCCGAGAAAAAGGCCCGTGAAGCGAGCTAAATATGATTCAATCGGTCCTAAGCATCAGCTGCAGGCGGTTGCCCCCCTCGCGGCAACGTAAGCGTGAAGCGAGTCCCCTCTCCAACAGTGCTCTTCACTGTGAGATCGCCGTGCATCGCGCGGGCCAGGTCGCGGCTTATCGCCAAGCCGAGCCCCACGCCGCTTTCCTTGTCTGACAGCCCATCCTTCAACTGTATGAACGGCTCGAAGATGACATTGACCTTCTCAGCGGCGATGCCGATCCCGGTGTCGGTCACGCTCAGCGTTACGCCGTCGGCCGCCGCCGCGCAATCTGCGCTGACGTGCCCCCCGGCTGGAGTGAACTTGATGGCGTTGGAGAAAAGGTTCACCAGGACCTGAGCCACCCGCTCCGGATCCGCGCGCGCTGTCAGGCCCGAATCTCCCGAGATTCCGTCGAACACGATGCCCTTCTTCGCGAACAGGGGCTCGATCAAGTCCACGGCCCGTTCGATTGCGTCGCAGGCTTTAACGTCATCGAGCGCGTAGGTGATGCGCCCGCTTCCGATGCGCGCAAAGTTGAGGATCTCGGTTATCAGCAGGGCGAGGTGCTGCTGGTTGCTTCTCACCCGGGCGTAATCGGCGTGCTGCTGCTCCGTCACCGGCCCGCGCAGGCCCATGTCGAGGAGATCGATATAGCCCCCGATCGCGTTGAGCGGCGTGCGCAGCTCATGGCTCATTGCGCCAAGAAAAGCCGTCTTCGCCCTGTTCGCGGTCTCCGCACCGCGTTGCATCACCAGCGCCAGGTCGTACGTCTGTGCGGTGTCGAGCGCGAGAGCGCCCCGCGTCGCCAGGTCCTCGGCAAGCTGCACGTCTTCGGGGCCATACACGAACCCCGGCTGGGCGCTGACGAAGGTGATTGCGCCGAGCAGCTTGTTCCGGGCAAGCAGCGGCACCGTCAGCATGGGCCCAATGCCGAGCTGACGGAGCGTCTCGAGATTGTCCGCGGTACGAGCGGCCGCGATGATTTCTTCCTCTACGCGTTCCGTGATCAACACGGCTCGCGCTTCGCGCAGCATCGCGGGGGCGCCGAATGGATCGTGCGGGTCCGGCTCCCACGCCGCTACAAGCTTGCGCGCGAATTTCTGTTTTTCCGGATCGGAATGGTAGATGCCGAGACGTGACGGAGCGCCGCTCTCATTCACGATATCGACGATGCACCACGCGCCCAGGGCCGGAAGAGCGAGCTTGGTGAGCGCAAGCAGCGTGCTGGCCTGGTCCACGGATTCCGCGAGCAGCCGTCCAGCTTCGGCGAGAAACGCGGCGCGGCGCCGGGCGTCCTCGGAGTCTTCGGCACGCCCGCGCTCGCGCAAGGCGCCAAGAAGCATCTGCTCTGCGACCTGACGCTGCAGGTCGGCTGCCGGGTCGGCTGTTGTCGGCTTGCGCAGCTCGACGCCGAGCGCATCGGGAAGCCCGTCGTCGCCGATCACCGGCCAAACACTCAGTAACAGGCCTGGGCCGCTTTCGTCCAGCCCTTGGATACCGACATCCGTCAGCTCAACGCCGTCGCGGAACGACCGATCGAGCTTGGCGCCGATGTTCAGGCCCGTCGCCCCGCCGAACGCAGCGGCGATCGCAATGCCGGCCGCGTCACCACCGGCGATCCGCGTCAGGCCGCAAAACGCGGTATTCGCGTACACGAGCCTGTGGTCCGCTCCGCGTGTAATGGCGAAAGCCACCGGCGCCTGGTCTGTGTACCGGAGCAGTGCGTCCCGGATCGACGGTTCGGCCGCGCTGCTCCGGGACGCGCTCCGTCGCGGCTTCGAGTCCACCCGGTACTACCTGCCCCGGCGTTTGGCTGGCGGTCTCGCTACGGCACCCACCGGCGCGGTCCGCACAAATGGATTGCCCGTGATGATGCAGTCGTACTCCGTGAGTGCGTCGCCGACAACCACGCCCTTCGGGGTGACCTCGTACATCCGCAATTCGTGACTGTGCTTGCTGCCGCGCATCTTGATCACGGCCATCACCCGCTTGAGCTCTCCTTCGATCTCTATGTAGCGCTGGATTATGATCTCATCGGTGATGAACGAGACTTTCTCGGTAGTGAACCGAACGTCGGAGAATCCCTCCACGACTTCGGCGGTCATGAATACCGTGACGCCGACGGCGGTCAGCGTTCCGACCAGTCGGTAGAACGACTCGCGGAAATCCACGCGGAATGTCGGGGCCAGAGCGACTTCGAAGCCGGACAGCGAGTCGATGACGACCCGATTGGCTCCGAGTCGCTCCACAGCCTCGAGTATGGCCGCAAGCGCCTCGTCGACGGAAAGATCGAGAGGCCGCAGGTAAATCAGCTCCAGCTTCCCGGCCTTGATCATCTTGGCGATAACGGGGTTTCGCTTGCCGGCCCGGGCGAGATATTCCTCCGGGTATTCTTCGAAGATCGCGATTACCCCGGTCTCGCCGTTCGCCAATCCCGTCGCCATGAACTGCGTCGCGATCGTCGACTTGCCGCTGCCCGCCGGCCCGGTGAGCAGAACCGCGTCCCCGGAAACGATGCCGCCACCGATCATCTCGTCCAGCCCCGGCACACCCGTAGATAGCCTCCCGCCCTGCTGCCGAACCCGTTTGGTAGTCTGCTCCGGAATTCGCGGAAATATCTGGAGACCGTCGCCAGAGATTTTGAACGTATGCAGCCCGGGCATCGTGGCGCGCCCGCGCACCTTTACAACCTGCAGCTTTCTGACGACCGAGTTCCGGTCGGTTGCCTGAGTGAGCCAGAGTATCCCGTCGGCTACCGTGAACACCGGAGAGCGCTGCTCTTCCTCGGCGTACTCCCCGAGCAGGAAGGAGGTGACTTCCCAGCTGGTCAGGTGCAGGGCGAGACGCTGAACGAAATTCTCGAGCTCGGACGTATTTCCCTTTTCGGCGCGGTCCCGCCGGCCCCCGATCGTCCGGAATGAATCGACGACTACGATGCCGGGCGAGACGCGCTCGATTTCGCCGATTATCCGTTGCAGGACCTGGCCGAGATCCTGTTCCATCACCTCCGTGCTCAGGTTGACGAACTGGATGGCGGATCCGGCGAAATCGGGATCGAAGAAGCTGAACTGCCGCTGGTACCGCAGCATCTTGAGCGCGGGCTCGCCGAGCACTGTGAAATACAGCGCCGGCCGCGCCACCGTCGCGTTCGCGAACATGATCTGGTGCGCGAGGGTCGTCTTGCCCGACCCGGGTCCTCCAGCAATCAGATTGAAGGAGAACTCCGGCAGCCCGCCGCCGAGCACGATATCGAGACCCGGCACTCCGCTGGGAAGACTCCGGATTTCCGCTTGCTTGCCTTTCGTCACGCTTCCTCCTCTATGTCCTCGGGCGTTTTACCACCGCCTTCGGATGCGGTATAGCTCCGCTCGATCAGTTTCATGGCCACCTCGTCTCCGACGAGTCGTTCGAGGAGCTCGACCAGACGGACCAGCATCACTTCCAGAGCCTCCGCGGTGGCGGCGTCGCCGTGCTCAATAAGAGATTCTGCGACGCCATCGGCGTAGGGCTCGGAGCCGGCGCTGAGCCGAATCAACTCCAGCGCCGCGCGTTCCCTGCGGGATTGCGCGAGCGCGCGCGAGAAGAGCGCGTGACACCCGTCAGTTCCAACCCAGAGCGACAGATCACGATACAGATCGCCGCACGCGGCTGCCGCCGCCCACGCAGCCGTGTCGCCTCTCCCTGCTCCTCGAGGCTGGCGGCTGCTTATCAGGCGGCGCACAAGCCGTTCGCCGGGCTGGTCCCGTGTCACCGTGTCCTTCCCAAGTGAGGACGTTGACTTACGCATGAGTTCATGTGTACGGATACTACAATCATTCCCGCAACCCCGCACCAAGACGCCTCGGAGGATCGGTACCCCCTATGCGCCCTCGTGTTCGGCAAAGAAATCGACGACCCCCGTATCGAGCGAATACTCCGCGCCGACGACGAGCAATCCGTGCAGATGATCGATCGACGTCTGGATGTTGGCCCGGACAGCCTTCTCCACCAGCTCGTCGGGATCGAGCGCGAGGTCAGTCGCGAGCAGCCCTTCGACCGACGGTCGTACGCGGTCATACTCGGCGAACTCTGTACGGTCGGGTACGGTGATCACCATGCTGCCTCACGCGTTGGAGGGGCGATAGAGCCCCTTAAAAGGGTGTTATGCCGAGAAATAATGTCTGATCCTGACATTTATGCTACTATTCCATGGTCGGGAACGTACCGATGAGCTGGCCGGGTTCGCTGACGCGTTCACCGGCATTTTCCGGGGGCAGAGCCTTGCAAGAATCCCTCATGCGCGATCGCGAACCGGTAGTCGATGTCGCGCGCAGAATTGTGGCCGCCCGCGCCGTCGAAGTCGAGCACTACGCCAAGCTGTATCCGCTGCTGCTCGCCGAGATGGACGAGATAATGGCTGACTGGGATCGAAGCACGGACTCGCTGCCATGGTCGGCGCTGCAGGCCGGAGAGCGGCAGAACGACCTCGCGGGCGTGATCACGCGGCTGATCGACTGCGCGATGAGCCCGGCCCCTCGGGACGAGCGCGTGGACGCGATGATCGCCGCCGCCTGCCGCCACGGTGAGTATCGCCGCAAGCAGGGAGTGGATGTGCATTCGATCTTCACCGAGTACGACGTCGTGCGGTCCGCCACCTGGCGGCAGCTGAAGACCCTGGTCGGCGCGCCGACATGCTACGACGCCATCTTCGTCATCGACGGCTTGCTCTCGGTCGCGACGCGCGGAACAGTCCTCGGCTATCATCGACAGGAGATGGAAGCCAACGGACTCTGGTCGAAGCATCTCCTCGAGCTGAAGAAGACTGTTCGCTCGTGACCAGGCGCGAATCAGGTCTGGCTGCATCCTTGCAGGACTTTTTCGACATCCCCGAAGAACCCGTTCCTCCCACCGACGCGGACCGCGATCCCCTCCATCTCCATCCCGGCAGCCCCGAGAGCAGGGAGGAGTGCATCCGAAAGAGCCTGATCAAGCGGCTGCACCCCATCTGCGCCCATCTGGAGCCGAAGGATTTCGACGCGCTCGTGCTGAAGATGACGCGCGAGCAGCTCCGGAGCGAAGGAATCAGGTGGAAAAAGAACGATCCGAATCCGTGCTGAACGGCTGACGGCTAGCTGATTGTCCCGTCGTCGAAGAAGTCGACGACGCCCGTCTCCAATGAATATTCGGCGCCGACCACGACCAGTCCTTCGTCGCGGATGAGTTGCTCGAGCAGCGGTGATCCGTGCCGCAGATGGTCGACGGACGTCTGGATATTGACTCTCACCGCCTTCTCCACCAGCTCGTCGGAGTCCATCGCCAGATCCGTCGCGAGGAGTCCCTCGACCGACGGCCGCACGCGATCCACGATCGCCTGAAGGTTGCGCGACTGGTTCTCCGTCGGCTGCTGCAGCTCCTCGAGAGTCGCCAGGATCGCGCCGCACTGCGAGTGGCCGAGCACCACGACCAATCGAGTTCCGAAGCGCGCGGCGGCGAACTCCACGCTCCCTACCTGGGACGGAGCCACGATGTTGCCGGCGACGCGAATCACGAACAGATCGCCGAGCCCCTGATCGAACACAATCTCGGCGGGCACGCGCGAGTCGGAGCAGCCGAGAATTATCGCGAACGGGCTCTGCCGCGCCGCGAGCTCGGCGAGCGGCGTGTGGCTGAGGAAAGGGTCGGAGCCGCGCTCGTGCGACGCGAACCGGCGGTTCCCCTCTTTCAGCCGCGCGAGGGCTTCCTGCGCCGGGACTATCGTCGGCATCGCGTTTCCGCAGTCATCACGGCGGCGCGAGGATCAGCACCTTGTTGGCGGCCAGATGGCGCAGAGCCGCGCGGACGTCGTCTTCCGCGACGCCGAGCGCGCGGCTGATTGCGGGTGGCTGCGGCACCTCGGCTGTGGCGGCCGCCTCCGTGAACACATGCATCCGCACCTCGCCTGCGAGCGCCTCGAGATCGGCCGTCATTTATTCATGCCGCAAAAGGGAAGTCATCATCGCCGTGAGCTCTCGTATCCAGCGGCGGTGGACCTCTGCGCTCCCGGCCAGCGCCCTCCATCATCGATTACTGATTCGCCAGATCAAGCTTCCCTTCCAGATTTCTCCCGGATACGCGATGTAGCGCCCGTCGGGCGAGACCTCGAAGCCCCACTTCGACGCCGGATCGCTCTGCGTGATGTTCACAGGCGGCGCCCCTTCGGCGACGGGAATCCTTACGATGTGCGCTTCCGCGCCCGCGCCCCCTCCGACAACGAGCACGCCGCTGTCGTCCGGCATCCATCGCGGCCAGTACCAGTAGCTGAGCCCGGTGTCGACGATGCGCGGCACCGCGGCCCCGGACGGATCGACGAACGCCATGAGATCCGGAGAGCCCGGGCCGCGCGAGTAGTGCAGCGCGAGCAGCTTCCCGTCGTTGGAGAACGAGATCTCGTTGGTACCCGGCATGGCGTATATCGTCAGCAGGCGTCGATGCTCGGCTTTCTCGCCGTCGGCGATCATGAGGTCCACGCTGTCGCCCCGCTCCTGCTGCCATGCGACGCGGTTGCCATGCACGGCGAAGTTCGTCCGGCCGAGTAGCGACGCAGGAAGCGAATGCAGCGTCCGGACTTCCCCCGGCCCGCGCCATCCCTTTACGTCCAGCCAGTCGCCGCGACGCTCGAGGAAATACAGCTCTTCGTGCGCTCCCCATGTCCCCCCCGGGCCATATGGCAAGAGCATGTTGTGTCCGGGAGCTGATTCCGTGATGACATGACGCGACCCGTCACGCAGGTCCAGCGCGACCAGTGAGCGCGGATTGTTGCCTTCCCGGCGCGATGCCTGAAACAGGAAGCGGCTGTTGGCGCCCTCCGCGCCCCACTCCGGCGTTTCCGGAAAAGTCCGCGGCGTGCCGCCGTCGACCGGGACGGCTGCCAGGACGGCGGTCCCGTCCTGCTCCGTCCAGGTGTACAGCGTCTTGCCGTCGGCGCTCCAGCGCATCACCCAGTCGTACGCCACAGGTGCGGTGACGTCGCGGTACGCGCCGCCCTCGATCGGCATGATGCGCGTCGGCGCCACTACGTCGGTCTCAACGACCACTAGTGCGCCGTCGCGCGTGACCTGCGTCGCGCGCGTGTTCCGGTTGACGGGAATGGTTCGCACGAGCGTGCCGCTCTGGTCGTACAATTTGAGCAGGCGATTCCGGGGGCCGTCGGCGTTTTCAGAGACGACAAAAACTTCCGCGCCCGGCCCTATCAGCAGCTGCCCCGCCGGGGGCAGCCGGTTCGACACGGCGACGATCTCCCCGCCCGCTGCAGGCACACGATACAGGACCCGTTCGCTCTGCGGGGCAACGTTCGTCAGGAAGTACAGATGCTGGCCGTCGCCGCTCCACGCGATGTTGCCTGATCGTAAGGGCATGCGCGCGACAACCCGCATCTCTCCGCCGGATGCCGGCACAACTTTGAGCTGACGCCGATCCGTGCCGTCCACGAACGCCAGCATTTTTCCATCCGGCGAAACGCGGATGAAGCCCTGCACGGGATCCGGCGATATCCGCCGCGGCTCTCCGATGGCGCGACCAGTGGCCGGGTCGAACCTAACCTCCATGCCGTAGTAGAGCTGATCTCCCGCCGCCGCGGCGCGATTGGACAGGAAATAGATGCGGTCGCCCGACGGTGACCATTCGGGATTCTGGTCCCACGAGCCGGCCGACGTTAGCGGCTGGATCCCCTCGCCGCCGACGCGGACGACTGCGAGGTTGGCCTTGGCCGGCGACGTCATCACCGGAAAGACCACCCACTTTCCGTCGGGAGAGAGGACCGCGGGGCCGGTCACGGCCGTCGCAGAGTCGGAGAACAGCCGTGTTTTCTCCGTGCTTGACGGAGACTGCTGTGCGGCCGCGGAGAACGGGCCGACAAGCAGGAGCGCGAGCGCTGTCGCGCGAACGGAGCGGTGGACGAACGGTCCCATGTAGCCTCCTGTCAGGAGCAATAGAAACGGGGATTAACGATGCTCCTCCCAGGCAGGTGCCGCTAGTAGACGGCTGGCGGATGTTGCGTGAGTTTTCCCGGGAGCACCGCGAAACCGCGCGCGGAACCGGTACGCGCGATGATGGACGAAGGAACGTGGGCGTCGAGCCTTACCGTCCGGGCTACCGGCGGCGGGATCCGCCGGCGACGCCGCCGAGCACGTCGAAGAAGAACACCAGCTTCGGCTTTCCGGCAGCGCGCATCGTCGGTCCGTCACAACCACCGGCGCACCTGCCGGGCATATGCCTCGTAGGCTCCGGGGAAGAGTGCGCGGAGCGTTTTCTCCTCGGGGATGATCTGGAAGCGATGAATGTACGCGGCGAAGGCCACCACGCCGAGCAGCGCCAGCGGATGCGACAGGTACACCGCCCAGGCGAGGAGGACGATCGCGACGCCGAGGTACATCGGGTTTCTGGTGAATCGGTAGATGCCGGAGACGACGAGCGCGGAAGCCGCGGCCGGATTCAGCGGAGTGATGGTGGTGCGCGCGCGGCGGAACTGGATCGCGCCGGCGACGACGGCCATGACGCCGATAACCGCAACGGCGGTCGCAACCGCGCCGCGCATCTCGAACGGCATCGCCCACTCGGGATACGATCGGGCGAGCAGCCACATTGCGGCCGCGGCTGCGAGCGCGATCAGCAGCGGCGGGATCCGGAACTCCAGCCAGCTCATGAGCGTTGAGGGTGTGTTACCGGTCGCCGCCCTTCGTGACCACGTACCAGTTGTTCTGAATGTCGTGCGCCAGGCGATTGGTCTCGATCGAGCGGAAGCCAGCCCCGTTAGCGGATAAACGATGCGACTACCCGGCCACCGCCGCTAGTAGAGGGAGCCGGCTACGCCATACCGGTCACATCCTGCTCGAGGGCTCGGATCAGCCTATCTGTATCTCGGTCGGCACTTCCGGGTTCATGAGCGATGCGCCGCCATCCGCGTAAATCACCTGGCCGGTGATCCATCCGGCCTGCTCGGACGACAGCAGCGTGACCACGTTTCCGATGTCTTCGGGCGTGCCCAGCCGGCCCATCGGCGTCCAACCCCGCACGTGCCAGTTCCTGATCAGCTCCTGCGCCTGAGTGGGCAGCGTGTTCAGTACGCTGTCCTCGGTCCAGCCCGGGCTGATTGCGTTCACGGTGATCCCGCGCTTGGCCAATGCGACCGCGAAGTAGCGCACGAGTGATTCGAGGGCCGCCTTGGCCGAGCCCATCCCCGCCCACGGCAGCAATCCGCCCGTGCGACTCCCTTCGGCGTAGGTGAGCGCGAAGATTCTGCCGCCGTCGTTCATGGACGCGGCCGCCTCCCGCGCCCCAACGAGAAAAGCCTTCGCCTGCGAATCGAACGCCGCGTTCCACTGCTCGAGCGTGATGTCCATCGGCCCTTGAAAGAACTCCGGCACTTCCGGACGTGCGTTGCTGACGAAGATGTCGAGCTTGCCGAAATCCTTTTTTACCTTTCCGAGCATCGCCGTTATTTCGGCCGGCTTCGTCACGTCGGCCTGAACGATCATTCCCTCGACGCCATGCTTGCGGATCGCCGCCAGCGTGTCCTTGGCCGCCCTCTCATTCTGATAGTAGTGGACCGCGATCTTGACGCCCGCGTCTGCCAGCTTGAGCGCGATCCCCCTGCCGATCCCGCGGGAGCTTCCCGTTATCAAGGCGTGCTTGCCCGTGAGCGACATGACAATCTCCTCCTCCGCGCGCTGCGCGGGGTTAGGAACCGGGGAACTGCGGGTATTTAACTTGGCGCGGCCACGCTCTCGACGCTATTCAGCGCGGCGTTAGGCTCGCGCCAAGATCATGGCGGCGATTTCGGTCGCCTCACGCACGGGGGCAGATGGAGAGACGAACCGCCAGGGTCCGTCTCTCCATGTTCGTTCGCAGGATCAACGAATAGGCACGGTGATGCTGAGCTTGTGAACCTTGAGCGCGCCGCTGCGCATGAAGAGCTGGCTGCTTGGCGCCGCGATGATTCCGACCGTAGCAAGGTCCGGGCGAGCAACGAACACCTGATCGTCGTCACCGCAACCGCCGGCGCCGCAGGTCAAGGAGAAGTTGTACAGCACGTCCAGGTCGCGCGACCGCAGCCGAAGGCCGAGCGTAGGCGTCCATTCCACCCAATCTTCACGCTGTGCGCGAAACGTCCGCAGCACGTGATTGTCCTGGTGCAGGCGATAGTTGATCGCGTACAGGGAAATTCCCCCTTGGTACCCGAGCGTCGTGTGACCGCCGCGGATTGGGAGATCGCGTCCCGCGCCGAGACGCAGCTTGACGTTGTTGAAACGGAAAGAGTTGTCCACGGTCCTCTCGCCTGCCCGGATCGTGCCGCCGCCGCTGACAGCGGTGTCCGTCGCCGCGTCCGCCCACGTTTCCGCGAACATCGGCTCGTATATCAGGTCCGCAGCGAAAGAAGTCCCTCGCACAAGACGGCCGACCCCTACGCCTACGTTGAAGCTGAAAGTGGTGCCGGGATCGCGTGGAATGTTCTGAATCACGTAGTTCGGAATCTTCGGGTGCGACAGGCGGTTTATCGTGCCAAGCCAGCCCACGCGCCAACCCTCGGACCCTACCCGTCGGGAATACTCGGAGTGCAGCCCCGAGATGCGCGTTCGATCGTCGTTGCGCTCGGTGCGGCGTTCCTGGATGGTCCGGCGAGCCACGGGATCCCAGCGCCAGGTAGTGAACCTGACGTCGTGGCGCATGTCAGTTCTCGAATGCAGGAACATGACCTCAAACCGGCCGTCGGCGGTCGTCTCTTTGGTGAATCCCAACCGAAAGTCGGCCAGGCTGCCGGATTGATCGATGCGGTCGCTGCCGGCATACAGCAGATCAACACCGTCGATCGCGTCGAGCGCCGCGAACTGCACGCCGAGTCCGACGCTGGTCGAAGGCGTCACACGTCGGGCGATCGACCCTACGACATACTGATTGAACACCGAGCGGTCGCTGGTCGACACGTTCCATGTCGGCCCGCCGCGATCGAGCTGCTGGAGCGTGATCAGCCCAGTCGCCGCCCAATCCCCGAAGGATCCACCGCCGCCGAGGGGCAGACTCCGACCACCTCCTCTTGCTCCCGAGATGCTGTGAAAGAAGGGAGCTCCGAAGATGTGACCAGCAGCGATGCGCGTCGCTTTCGCTGGATTGACGAACGGATCGAGCAGGCTGTCGTCAACGGCGATCACGGCGCCACCCATACCGGCGCGTGCTGACGGAAACATGTCGAACTGACCGCTTTGGAGAACTGGCACCGTCTTCGGCGTAACGAGCTGTGCAGCGCTGTCGAAGGGCGCCGCAACCGTGGCACACCAAAGCGCAACACATCGAATACAGCGGTACAACCAAGCGCTGATGTGCCGTTCACTGACGAGAGATCGTTCCATGGCGACTCCTCATGTTAAGGGTTGCTTGTGAGCTATGAGCGGCAGCAGTGCCGGTCGAAGCTCCTATCGGAGATTTTCGCTGCATTCTTCACGCCAACACGCAGTGCGTTGGCAAGCACTGAGGCCGTCGCGTAGCGTTGGGTTAGGAACCGGGGAACTGCGGGCATTTACCTTGGCGCGGCCAGGCTCTCCACGCTATTGAGCGCGGCGCTAGGCTCTCGCCAAGATCATGGCGGTGCCACAAACACGGTGCCGTCCTTCATCACGAACCGGACTTGGTCAAGGGCGCGAATGTCGGTGCCGGGATCGCCTTCTACCGCGATGATGTCCGCGAAAGCACCCGGCTTTATGGCACCGATGCTGTAATTCCTGCGGGGTAGCGCGTCGGTCGACGGGCGGTCGAGACCGATCAGCCGCGCAGCGTTGACAGTTGCAGCCTGTAATATCTGAACGGGAGTCGCGCCCGCCTCCGCGTAGGAATACAGCACGTGCCTGGTGCCCGTGCCGATGGGTGGCCAATCCCGGAGGCCATGAATGGGAATGCCGAATTCCCGTGCGTAACCCAGCGCAACGTGAATCTCCGGCTGCGCGGCGTTGAGCGGGCAGTTTCGTGCGAGCCAAGCAGTGTTATCGTCGACGATGATGGCGTCCGGGCGGATGACGTCCAGCAACGCCGCGAGGTGCGCGACCGAATAGTCGAGGTTAACCTGGTGGTCGTTTCCGATTGTCGGAACAACCACGATCGTGCTGGTAGCTGTCTGCGCCCCAAGGGACCCACTCAGCAGGAGACAAACGCTGGCCATGGCCGGCCGCGCGCCGATGGCGCGCATGAGTCGGCGGGTCAAGCCCACGTCGTGGGTGCGACTGTCCCAAGGAATTCGCGGCGAAACTGCCAGTTCTCGCACGCCGCGGCCGCGCCGCCCAAATGGTGTGTCGTCCCCGCTGTGACCCATACCACCTCGTCCGCAAGATCGAAGAGCGAGTTCATTTCGTGCCCGGTCACCACGATAGCACATCCCTTCGCCCGAAGCGATCGCAGCGACGTACTGATCAACTCGGCGTCGAGCGGAGCAAGGTCCCGCATTGGTTCGTCTGCGAGGAGGCACTGCGGACCGATCAACTCTGCGACCGCAAAGGACGCCCGCCGTCGTTCTCCTCCCGAGAGCGCAGACGGCGCCTGGCCCAACAACGTGCCGAGCCTGAATCGCTCTATGATCTCTTCGAGCGCAGAGTTGTGACGCTGACGAGCGATTGCCTGAAGCTGTTCGCCGAGCGCGAACGACGGAGAGAGTAGCGGTTGCTCCGCCGGGAGGAAACACAACCCTTCGCGCGCCAGGTCGTGCAGCCTTGGGCGCATGTACGTCCGGCCACGATAGGTGATCGTGCCGTGGTCGGCCGAGATCCATCCCGCGCAAATTTTCAGGAGCGTGCTCTTCCCCGCGCCGTTGCGGCCTACGAGCGCTGTGATCGCTCCCTGGTGCGCGACCAGCGAAGCTGAAGTCAGCACGCGTGTTGCGCCGTACCGCTTCCCGATCGAGTCCGCTCGGAGCTCGGTATTCAACGAAGCACTGAATTTGCGGCAACCAGCATCAATTCCAACAGCGATGCGGTGACGACACCGAGAAGGAGTACCGCGGCCGGTGCTACTCCGAGATTGGCGAAGAAAAGAAACTCCCGGCGGCGGTGGATCTCCAATCCGCCGAGGCTGGCGACCACCAGGATAATCGGGATAACGGTTCCGGGCCTCGTGGGAATGATGGGTATTCCGGCGAGAAGCCCGAACATGCCCACCATCAGCCGTGCGCCGATCCACAACCAGATCGTGCGGCGAATCAAAGCTACGGTAAAGAGGCGGTCGGGTAGCAACATTACCAAACCGCCGCGGAATCCGCCGCCTGCGACGCCCTGCGCGCGCTCAAGACCGTGACACTCTACAGCGTACGTTCGAGATATCCGCGCCGACTAGGACAGTACGGCCCACCGCTCGACATTCGATGTCTCCGCAAAGATGAATCATTTTTTCGGTGGCGAAATGTCTTTTGACACGCGGAGCAGCGAAATACGTATATCGGACCTGGTCTGCTGCGGCTGGCATTCCGGAAGGGACGATAGTTCGCTCTGGCAATGACGGGAGCGGCTTCGGCCGCGCCTGTTCCGGTGAACTCGACGGCGTATCGAGGTATGAACGTCCGCGTAGTCGTCCGCAACCCGCTCATCTTCGACACATCGAAGCACTTGATCTGTGCCGTTTCGCACTCCCAACCGTAAAGAAGCAGATTGCCCAAGCTCGATCGACGTAGAGAATACGGTTCGAGTGTCCTTGGTTTGCCATTGTAGGTGAACTCGACGAGAAGGCGGTTTGCCCCAGCGAATCGAATCGCTTCAAGCGGAATCGCGGTGCGCCAGAGCTTGGAGGGCGCGGATGCGACGAGAGTTTCATTTGGACGCGGTGCGACAGGTGCGAGATGCTGCTCGGGTATTACTATCGGGGCGGCGGCGACCGCGCGTGTCAGCCACGCAATGGCCCCCGGCAGGCGCGCAATGACACCCTCTGGGGGCGGCAGAGATGGCAACTGGTGAGCCAGCATGTTACTCCACTCGCTGACTATTTCAGGGGCCTCCATGACGGCGCGCACCAGCTCGTCGGCATCTGGAACAGCCAATTGCTTTGCCGTGCACTTCTCGCCGAATACATCGCGAGCATGGTCTAGTTCGACGAGCTCGCTGTTGTTCGTGAGAATGAACACGACATCGTAAAGATCCCGCGGTCTCGAGCGTTCATAAAGAGCGCGGGTTTTCTCGGCGATCAGCTCTTCCAGCGAATAAGTCGAGACGAGCGCACCCTCCGGCAGAGGAGCGTCCGGATACGGATGGAGAATCACTCGAAGAACCGGCTCGTCCACGACTGGTTCGTGCTGGGTGATATCGAACAGAATACGTGGCCACCCGGGAACAGCGAGAGGACCCTTATACCCTACCTTCCCTTCAAACGTGACGCGGCCGAGCCGGTCGGTCCGCGAGCGCACGGCGATAGCCTCGGGACTGAACTCGATGCCGCTCAACTCGTGGGCTAACCCGGTCAACTCGCGCAGGGTTTCCCTGATGCTCTCCTCCGAGTACTCCGCTTCCGGCAG
>JANLGX010000121.1 GCA_024654005.1 Gemmatimonadaceae bacterium
GATCGCCGGAACGTAGATATCGTCGAACATCCCACCGGTGACGACTGGCGTAGGCGTTCCACCGATACCGATGCCGAAGATGTTCGTCCCGAGCAGCGACGGCAGGGCACCGGGCAGGGTAGGCACCGAGCCCGATGACACAAGGGTCACGGCCCCCACTGTCACGGTGATGTTCGTCTGGGAGCGGGTGAACGTGTACGTGGCAGTCCGGCCATTGCCTGAAATGTCGGTGATCGTGCCGGTATAGGGATTGACCGCCGAAGTTTCTGCCATGTCGGTAGCGTTGTAGCCCCAGTGGACGACCACGTTCGATCCAGACAGCAGCCGTGTCTCCCGGATGATCGTGTTCGCCAGTGACGTGCCGACGACGAAGGGCGTAGAGGTGGTCGAGATCGCCGCTAGCCCTGTGTTGCAGGCGTTCTGGGACACCCCGTTGACGAAGATCGTGAGCGTCGGATTCGCGAACGTCATCTGGACGTCGATGTTCGCTTCGGTCCACGCTGAGTTCCATGTGACATCACACGTCTGGGCGTCCACCTGCCCTTGCAATGTAAGGACCCCGCCCACAACAACCGTGCGTAGTCGATACCCCGCGTTGGCGTCCCAGTGCGAGGCCAGTGTCGACGTGGCGGCCGTGGCGACCAGGACCTCGATCTCTGATCGCAAGTCCAGGTTGTCGGTGATGTTGTAGGCGGCGTCATGGGCGGCTGTGTGGGAATCGGCGCCGGTGAACAGGATGCCCTGGTTGCGCTGGACCTCAGCGAGGCCGAACTCCATCGTCGTGACCTGCGTGGCGCCGTTAGCCAGCGACGGCACATGGAACCACCAGCCGGCCGTCGCGCTCGACAGGTCCTGGCCGAGCAGGTCGGACTCCTGCACGAACGAGCCGGTGAATGGGCGGGCGCTCCAGGTGAGCGGGTCCATTTGGTCCGATGCGATCAGCCCGGAAGCGTTCACGGCGACACGAGCCGCCTGATTCGTGAGCGTGCCGCCAGTGGTGTTCACGATGGTCACGTTGACCTGGTAGCACCAGTCCGATTGCAGCGCCCCGTATGAGCCGTAGGCCGATCCCGGACAGGTGAACGGGGAATCAGCGACGAATGCCACGACCGCGATCAGCGCGGCGGTGACGGTCAGCAGCCAGCGAGAGCGCACATTGCGGCGGAATACCGTCATGGAGTCGTGCGCCCGAAGATGCCGCCGACGAAAAACGAGAGTGCTTGATAAAGCTGGATTGTGAACATGAGCAGGGCCGGGAAGGCGAACACGCCGATGACCGCCCGGATCGGTGCGGTCCACGGCTCCCAGAACGACCCCTGCATAGCGATGGCGCGGGCGAGGTACGAGATCCACCCCACAGGACTCTGCGGGTACGAGATTGACGTCGTGATCGGGTTCTGACCGCTGCCGCCTGTCGGGTTGTCGACCAGGATCTCCTGCACGTTGCCCGCCGCGTCGACGAAGCGCACGTAGTCCTCGGATCCTGTCTCAGGGCTCTCCGTCATCCCGCCGATTGCGGTCAGAAACACGGCGATCATGTACGGCCCTGTGAACAGGCCGACGAGTAGTTTCCAGTTCATCCGGTTGGAATCCTTCGCAGGATGAACCAGAAGGCCAGGAACGCAAAGCACATGATCGTCACGGCCACTGCTGAGAACGTCGGCCCGCCCACGAACAGGCCCATCATCGACATTGACGTGACGCCTGCGAGCGCGAGGGGTATCTGCTGGGTCAACGCGAACATTACCCCGCCGACGATGAACCCGAGGCCCAAGAAG
>JANLGX010000122.1 GCA_024654005.1 Gemmatimonadaceae bacterium
CCTCCACGAGCGGCTCGATCCCATACTCGCGCGCGGCGCGAACAAGCGCGTCGAGCGCCGCCGGCGGCAGTGCCCGCGCGATCAGCAGCACCGCGGACGCGCCCAGCGCCCGCGTCTCGAGGATCTGCACCTCGTGCACGATGAAGTCCTTCCGCAGCACCGGCACCTCGACGGCGTCAGCCACCTCCCGCAGGTCTTCAACCGACCCGCCGAAGCGCGAAGGCTCGGTGAGGACCGAGATCGCCGCGGCACCGCCACGCGCGTAGGCCGCCGCGCGCTCGCCGGCCCGCAGCGTCGGATCCAGGTCGCCCCTGGACGGCGACCGGCGCTTGAGCTCGGCGATGACCGACACCGACTGGCCACCGAGCGCCTCGACGAACGCGAGTGCGGCCGGCGTGCCCGCCGCCGCCCGCTCCAGCTCACGCCTTTTCGGCAGGAGTTGCTCGATCCGAGCCCCCGTCAGCTGCAGCAACTGGCCCAGAGTGCCTCCCGGCGCGCTCCAGAAAGATTCCTGTTGCGCTTCGGGGGCTGTTCGGCTAATGTGTGAGTTCGGCAAATCTTCGGTGCAAAAAGGGGTCACAACCTTTAATACGGGGCTCGAACAAGATATGTCGCTCACGAAACGGCAGCGCGAAATCCTCACATATCTGGCCGACTACTCGGAGGCCAACGGATACGCGCCCAGCTTCGAGGAGATCGCCGAGCGGTTCGACTACAGCTCGTTGGCGACGGTGCACGAGCACCTCACGAACCTGGAGCGGAAGGGCTACATCAAGCGGCACTACAACGAGAGCCGTGGAATCGAGATCCCCTCCTCCGACGTGTACGGCCGCGCCGTGCACCTGCCGCTGATGGGCACCGTCGCCGCGGGCGTGCCGATCGAGGCTATCTCGGTTCCGGAGACTTTCGCGGTTCCCGATGACCTGGTCCGCAAGAACGGCAACCACTTCGTGCTGCGCGTGCGCGGCAACTCGATGGTGGATGAGCAGATCCGCGATGGCGACTACGTAATCGTGAACGAGAAGCCGACCGCCGACAACGGGGAGATGGTAATCGCCCTAATCGACAACTCTTCCGCCACATTCAAGAAGTTTTACAGGGAAAAAGACGGGCGGATTCGGTTGCAGCCGGCGAATGAAGCGCTACAGCCGATCTATGTGCATGAGAATGACGTCACGATTCAAGGAGTAGTTGTAGGGGTGATACGGCGGTATTAGGCCGAGCATCACTGCGAGCGTCATGCGTTGACCGTTGAAGCGTTAGCCCGTTAGGGCGTAACCGCGAAACGCCCGTCGCAGTTTGCGTCCCGACGCAAAACGCAAGAACGGGTAACGCACACCGCGCCCCGCCGTTCTCCCGAGTCTCTACTCGAAGCTTGTTGCCAGGAAGCAAGTAATCGAGTCATTCGCACGGACCTTTCCATGGAGTGTCTGTGCGTCCGATGACTCGTTGGCTCCTCGTCACGCTCGCGTTCGTCCTCACGCTGCTCATCACCCCCAAGCTTCACGCTCTCTACATGAGCAGCCTGTCGCTCACCGAGCTGGTAGAGTCCGAAGGCGGCGAGCGTCGCATGGTGCGGATCGCCGGTGGCGAGTCGATCGAGGTCGTCGTCCACCGCAGCGAGACCTGGTGTCATTGCCCCGGACTCGGCGTCGCGGCGCAGTCGCGCTCAGCGGACCCTGACTCGATCGTGCTGCTCGCCGATGCATTGTTCCGCGCGTTTCGCGACGAAGCGGCGCGAGAGCCGGCCAAGCGCCGTTGCCTCACGGTTACGCTCCAGCCGGGCATCGGACGACAGGACCCCATGAACCCGCGGAAGCAGTACACCTTTTCCCTCTGGCGCCGGCGGACCGACGAGCGGTGGGTCCTCTTCACCACTTCGGGTGAGAGCGCGGTTCGCTCGGAAGCCACCCGAACACTCGGCGCTCTCTGGCCGCAGGTACCG
Source organism: Gemmatimonadaceae bacterium (assembly GCA_024654005.1). Classification (GTDB taxonomy): domain Bacteria; phylum Gemmatimonadota; class Gemmatimonadetes; order Gemmatimonadales; family Gemmatimonadaceae; genus JACDCY01. The sequence goes on from JANLGX010000122.1 coordinate 1,946, forward strand.
CGCGCTACGAGTACACCTCCCGAAGCCGCTCCAAAGCCGTCAGCCCCGACCCCGCTTTGAGCGCGTCCCGCGCCCGCGTGACTCCCTCGTAGTAGCTGCCGGCCTTCCCGCTGAGGTAGATCGCGGCCGCCGCGTTCAGCTCGACCGCGGCCTTCGCTCCAGGCGTGCCGCCGCCCGAGAGCAGATCGAGGATCAGATGCGCGTTGTCCGCCGGTGAGCCGCCGGCGAGATCGTTCGGGCTGACTCGCCCGATCCCGTGCTTGGCGGGATCGATCGTCCACTCCGTGACAGCGCCGTCCCTTATCTCCGCGACGTGCGTCGGTCCCAGCGGAGAGATCTCGTCCAGCCCCGGCTCGCCGTACACGACCATCGCGTGAATGGCGCCGAGCTTCGCCAGCGCCGCCGACAGAATCCCCATGCGATCGCGGTCCGCCACGCCCACGAGCTGGCGGCCGACGCCGGCGGGATTCGCCAGCGGACCGACGATGTTCATCACCGTCGGAATCGCGAGCTCGCGGCGGATGGGGCCGACGTGCTTCATCGCCGGGTGCATCGCGGGCGCGAACATGAACACCATGCCCGCCTGGTCGAGCGATCGCGTCATCACCTCTACCGGCGCGTCGATGCGGATGCCCAGCGCCTCCAGCACGTCCGCGCTCCCGCAGGCGGAGGTGAACGAGCGGTTGCCGTGCTTCGCGATCCGGACGCCGGCTCCCGCCGCCACGAACGCCGCGGCCGTGGAGATGTTGAACGTGGTGACCGCTCCGCCGCCGGTGCCGCACGTGTCCACCAGCTCGTCCGGCTCGCTCGCGGGCAGCTGGATCATCGCCCGCCGCAGCGCGCGCGCGGCGCCGGTCACCGTGTCGGCGGTCTCGCCGGCCACTCTCAGCCCGGTGAGGAACGACGAGATCTGCACGCCCGTCGCCTCGCCGCGCATGATCACGTCGAACGCCGCGCCCACCTCGTCCGCGTCGAGCGGACGATGGAAGGCGAGGTCCTTTATCGCGTGCTGAAGGGCGTTGAGCTGGCTCACCCGCGAGCGGCGACGGCCGCGACCACCTCGTCCAGCAGCTTGCGCGGATCTTCCGCCTTGTCGCGGTGCTCGAGCAGGCGCTCGATCCGGTAAAGAACCTTCGCCTGCGTTCGCAGCTGCAGCGTCTGGTTGCTCATGTCCAGGTGCGCTTTCTCGAGCTGGGCCACGGCGGCCGATACCTGCTGCTCGACGGCCGACAGCCGCTCGCTCGCCGTCTGCGCCTGCGCGGCGGCGTCCCTCGCGGCGCGCTCGAGCTGAGCCACGCGGGCGGAGTCTCCGCCTCCCTTCCCCTGAGCCGCCCTGCGCGCGTCGGACAGCTGCGCTTCCAGCTCCTCGATCGCCTTGCTGTACTTCGCGTGCAGCGACTCGGACACTTCCTCGAGCGCCCGCACCGCTTCGTTCCGCGCGTCGCGCTCCGCGAACTTAGCGGCCGTGTTCATGAACAGGGCGATGAGCGGCAGCATGCGGTCGGTCGCCCGGCCGCCAAACCGTCGCTTCGGCTCGATCACCGCGATCAAAGCGTACAGCTCGCCGTCGAACCGGAGCCCGTGCAGCAGCAGATACGCCCCGCTCGGCGGCGGCGCCCCGAACGACAGGAACTTCATGAAATCGTTCGACAGGTCGCCGAAGTCCACGAACTTCGCGCCGCCGAGCACGTCCTTCTTGAGCTGCGCGGGGAGGTGGTCGGGCGAAAGCTCTACCGGAATCGTGGTGATTCCCGTCGGTCCCGCGACGAGTCGGGAGGTGAGCAGCGCCCGCCTCGGGTCGTAGGCGAACAGGGCCAGCTCGAGACCGGGGTCGTTCCCCGCCATTTCCGCGTACAGCACCGCCAGCGCGTCGCGTAGATCGGGCGCGGCGGCGAGAGTCTGGCAGAATACCGGGAGCGGTTGGGGGGACATGTGGCTGAAGATTAGCGCCGGAAGCGCTTCCCGAATAGCTTCCGCTCAATGACGCCGCCCCCGCCGCCCCCGCCGCCCCCGGGGCCCGAGGCAGGAACGACGCGGATGATTCAGCTGGTCCTGCACTACGACGGCTCGGGCTTCGCCGGCTGGCAGCGACAGCTCGACGAGCCGACCGTTCAGGGCGCGCTCGAAGAGACGCTCTTCAAGCTGACACAGCAAAAGGTCACCGTGACAGGCGCCGGGCGGACGGATGCCGGGGTGCATGCCCGCGGCCAGGCCGCGGGCGTGCGCGTGCCGGAGAAGTGGCGGGCGTCCGAATTGCGCAGAGCGCTGAACGCGACGCTGCCCGAGTCGATCTGGGTCGCGGCCGCGCACGAGATGTCGGACGCCTTTCACGCCAGGTACAGCGCTGTGGCGCGCCGCTACTCGTACCGCGTCGGGGTCGACGAGGGAGCGTGGTCGCCGTTCCGCAGGCGATACGAGTGGGCCATGGCCCGCGAGATCGACCGCGACGTGCTGGCCGCTTCCGCGGAGGCCGTCGTCGGAGAGCATGCGTTCCTCGCGTTCGCGGTCAAGGGAACGGCTCCCGCGAGCGACGATCACCGGTGTACAGTTCATTCGGCGGCGTGGCAGGAGCGGCCCGGCGGGCTGACTTTCGAGATCGAGGCCAACCGGTTCCTGCATCACATGGTGCGGTACCTGGTCGGCACGATGGTGCAGGCCGCCAGCGGCAGCCGCGCGCCGGATTCCGTCGCGCGGCTGCTGTCCGAGACGGACAATCGCGACGTGTCGCCGCCCGCGCCGGCGCACGCATTGTTCCTGGAGCAAGTGCGGTATCCGAGCGATCTTTATTTGCAGGGAAAGACAACTGCCGGTGCTTACGGTGTAACCTGAATTCTGCTGATGAATATCTACGTCCGGAGCGACAGCCTCGCCGAGATCAGCACCGCCGCCGAAGCGGGGCTGGCCGACGGCATCCTGTACGCCGGCTCCGGCGACGAACAGCACGATCCCACCGAGCTGTCGGCGATCGTGGCCGAGTTCGCGCTGCCGGTGTGCGCGCCGATCGGCGCGATGACCACGGCGGACATGTACCGCGAGGCGCGCGAGCTGGCGCGCCTGTCCGATCGCATCATCGTGCAGGTGCCCCTCGTGGAAGACGCGGTGCCGGTCATCCGCCGGCTGACGGTGGACGGGGTGGAGGTCTGCGCCAACTACATCTTCAACGCCGCGCAGGCCGCGATCGCGGCGCGGGCGGGTGCGGGCAAGGTGTTGGTCTCCGTGCCCGACCTGGACGCGCAGGGTCAGTCGGTGGACGAGGTGCTCGGCGAGATTCGCGCGGTGTTCGACCGCACGCACGCCGAGTGCGACCTCATGGCGGCGGGACCGAGAAGCGCCGCCGAGTTCACGTCCTGCATTCTCGCCGGAGCCGACATCATCTGCATCACGCCGATGCTGCTGCGGACGCTGATACTTCATCCGTCGACGGATCGCGCGCTCGACAGATTCCTCAACGAGGCCGGAAGGCGCGGGAAACAACGGAGCTTCACGTGAGTCGCACGCCGGCATTTCTCCTGGTTACGCTGGTCCTCGCCGGTTGCGAGGGCGCTTCGCCCAGCGCGTCGTCGGCGCAGTCGGCGGCGACGGCGGCGAGCCCGGCCCAGGTCGAGGCGTCCCGGCGCACGGCGATCACCACGGCCGTAGCGCGCGTGGCTCCCGCCGTAGTCACGGTGCAGACGGAGGCGGTCGAGCGGGTCACCGACTTCTGGTTCGGCAGGACGTTCGAGCGCACGCGACCCGGACTCGGCTCCGGCTTCATCGTGAAGGACGACGGAACCATCCTCACCAACGCGCACGTCGTCGCCGGCGCGTCGCGCATCTCCGTGGCTCTGCCGGGCGGAGGGACATACCCGGCCCGGCTCGTCGGCGCCGACGAGACCAACGATCTCGCCGTGATCAAGGTCGACGGCCAGACGCTGCCGGTCGCGCCGCTCGGCAGCTCGCGCGACCTCCTCATCGGCGAGTGGGCGATCGCGATCGGCAATCCGTTCGGCTTCCTGCTCGGGAACACGGAGCCGAGCGTGACGGCGGGCGTGGTGAGCGGCGTCGGCAGGAACATCGCGGCGGGTGTCGGCGATGGATCGGGCGTGTACGTGGACATGATCCAGACCGACGCGTCCATCAATCCGGGGAACTCCGGCGGTCCGCTGATCA
>JANLGX010000125.1 GCA_024654005.1 Gemmatimonadaceae bacterium
CATCGCCCGAACCGCGTTGTGCTCGTCGAGCGTGCGGCGGAATTCGTGGTGCCCGTCCGGATACGCCACGAAGTACAGATAGTCCGCGCTGTCGGGAAAGAGCGCGGCGTGCAGGCTCTCGCCGCCCGGCGACGAGATCGGGCCCGGCGGAAGTCCCGGGTACTTGTACGTGTTGTACGGCGAGTCGATCTCCAGGTCCTTGAACGTCACGCGCTCGGCGTGCACGCCGCGGGCGTACTGCACGGTCGGATCCGCCTGCAGCGCCATCCCGATCCTGAGGCGGTTGTGGTACACGGCCGAGATGATCGGGCGCTCGCGCGGCAGCGTGGCTTCCTCCTCGATGATCGATGCGAGCGTGACGATCTCGTGTCTGGTCATGGCCAGCTCCGCGAGACGCGCGTTCCAAGTGGAGTCCCACTCCTGCTCGAAGCGGCGCACCATCTCGCTCACCGCCAGCTTCGTGTCGGTCCCTTCCGGAAACGCGTACGTCGCGGGGAACAGGTAACCCTCGAGCGTCGGCGTCGGCACGTTCAGCCGGCGAAGCAGCGCGGTGTCTTTCGCCGCGGCGATGACGGAGTCGCGCGATACGTCGAGCGCCTTGCCTACGAGGTCGGCGATCTGCGCGAGCGCCAGCCCTTCGGGGATCGTCACGCTGCGCACGAGTCCGCGCCCCCCGACGAGCGCCTTCATGATCTCCGGCCACGGAGTGCCGCGCTTCATGAGGTAAGTGCCGGGCTTGAGCGAGCGGTCGTTCCCGGCGATGCGCCCGTAGAGGCGAAACCCGGCCGAAGTGGAGATCAGGCGCGCGGCCTCAAGCGATTCGGCGGCCACGCGCATCGACGACCCTTCCGGAATCACGACCAGGATCGGCGGCCCCTCGGGGCGGCTGCAGCCGAGCGCCAGCGCGAGCAGCAGGAGCGGGCGAATCACGCCGAGCTTTCCCGCGGCGCGGAGTCGAGCGCGTACTGGAGGAGAATCGCGGCGGACAGCGAGTCGACGTCGCCTTTCCGGCCCCGTGTGCTTCCGCCCATTTCCCGCACCGTGCGCAGCGCCGCGGCGGTGGTGAAGCGCTCGTCGACGAGGCGAGTGGGCAGCCCGGTTCGCTTCTCCAGCTCGCTCGCGAGCGCGCGCACCTCGGCGGTGCGCTCGGTCTCGTTGCCGTCGCCGTCGAGGGGCAGGCCCAGCACGAACTCACGCACGTTCAGATCGCGCGCGCGCACGACGATCTCGTTGACCGGCACGCGCTTGCCGCGCCGGCGCGCGATGAATCCCGCGGGCGCCGCGATCATCCCGGATGGATCGCTCACGGCGATGCCGATCCGCCGCTCGCCATAGTCTATCCCCATCACGCGTCGCTCCTCCGCGGCTTCAGCCACCCTGCGCCATCTGCACGAAGAACTCCTTGTTGTCCTTGGTGCGCTTCATCTGCTTGAGCAGGAACTCGATCTGCTCCGCCTCCGGCATGTCCGACAGGAAGTTGCGCAGGAGGAACACGCGGTTGATCTCGGCCTGCGTCAACAGCAGCTCCTCCTTTCTCGTCCCCGACTTCATGATGTCCACCGCCGGAAAGATCCTCCGGTCGGCGATCTTGCGATCGAGCACCAGCTCCATGTTGCCCGTCCCCTTGAACTCCTCGAAGATCACGTCGTCCATGCGCGACCCCGTCTCGACGAGCGCGCTCGCGATGATCGTGAGCGACCCGCCACCCTCGATGTTTCGCGCCATGCCGAAGAACCGCTTCGGCTTGTGCAGCGCCGTCGCCTCGACGCCGCCCGAGAGAATCTTCCCCGAGTGCGGCGCGACGGTGTTGTGCGCCCGCGCGAGCCGCGTGATCGAGTCGAGCAGAACCACGACGTCCCGCCCTTGCTCCACCAGCCGCTTGGCCTTCTCCAGCACCATGTCGGCGACCTGCACGTGCCGGTCGGCCGGCTCGTCGAAGGTCGAGCTGATCACCTCCGCGCGGATGGCGCTCGCGATCATCTCGGTGACCTCTTCCGGCCGCTCGTCTATCAGCAGGACGATTATGGTCACCTCGGGGTGATTTTCCGCGATCGCGTTGGCGATCTTCTCGATGAGAATGGTCTTGCCTGCGCGCGGCGGGGCGACGATGAGCCCGCGCTGCCCCTTGCCGATCGGGGCGATGATGTCCACCACGCGCATGCTCAGGTCGCCGTCGGCGGTCTCGAGGCGGAGACGCTCGTCGGGATACTTCGGCCGCAGACTGTCGAACGGGACCCGGTCCTTCGCGCGCTCGGGATCGTCGCCGTTGATCTGCTCGACCTTGAGCAACGCGAGGTATTTCTCCCACGGCTTCGGCGGGCGGACCTGGCCGTACACGCTGTCGCCCGTCCGGAGATTGAACCGCTTGATCTGCGAGGGCGAGACGTAGATGTCGTCGGGCCCGGGTAGGTAGTTCCAGGTCTGGCTGCGCAGGAATCCGTAGCCTTCCGGCAGCAGCTCGATGACGCCGTCGCCGCGCAGCGTGATCTTCGTGTCGAGCAGACTCTGCTCGATCCGGAAGATCAGCTCCTGCTTGCGCAGCGTGCCGACGTTCAGGATCGCGAGACCGTCGGCCAATCGCTGCAGCTCCGGCACCGACTTGCGCTTCAAATCGGAGATGTCGACCTGCGGGGGAGTTGTCGTCATGACGAGCGCGAGGCGCTCACGGATTCAGGGGGGGAGCTTCGTTGCGGGGGAGGGGAGTCGTGCGGGGTACCAGGGGAGGAAGCAGGTTCAGTGCCTCCGAAGCGCCGAACCTACGTCAACCCGGCGCCGGGGTCAAGCTACAGCCTGATGTAGCGGAACGGATTCTTCTTGATGTCCGCCATCAGCTCGTCGAGCTGCCGGCGAAGCTCGGCCAGCTCGTCCTGCACAGCTTTGTCGTGCATCGCCCTGCCGGCCGTTCCGCGCGCGTCCGCGAGCGAGCGTTGCAGCGACGCGACCTCGTCCCGCAGGCCGCGCAAGGACGCGGCGAGCGTCGTGTCGCGCCGGAACTTGCCGACCGTGCCGCGGTCGGACGTGAGCAGCAGCCGGAGCGAATCGACGTCCGAGCGGATCGCGCCGAACCGGGCCCCGAACTTCGGGTCGTTCATGATCATGCCGACCGTTCCGCCGCCGCGCGTGAGCCGCGCGCTGAAGCGGGAGAAATCCGCGCCGACCCGGCCGATGTCGCGCGGCCCTTCGACGGCCATCGCGCCGAACGTGCCGCGCGCCGTCTTCATGTCTTCCATCACCGCGGTCACTTCCTCCTTGAGCGCGCCGAAGTCCCGGCCGACGACGGCAAGCTGCGCCAGCACTCCTTCCGACTGGCGGAACGCGCCCGCGTACAGCGTGTCGCCCGGCCGCGCCGGCGGCGCGGTGCTCGATCCCGCGCCGATGCCGAGAACCGGCGTGCCGAGGAAGGTGCCGAGCGGGCCGATCTGCACCGGCGAATCCTTGCGGATGAGCGGCAGCGCGCGGCGAAGGACGGCGGTCTTGATAAGCAGGCGCTCGGTGGTGTCGGTGGAGAGCGGGCGGAATACGATGCTCTCGATCTTGCCGACGCGCTTTCCCGCGAGATAGACGTCGCCGCCTTCGAGCAGACCGCCGGTCTCGTCCGCCGCGACGTAGAGGGGGACCTTCTTGCCGCGGATGCCTCCGACCTGCGCGAACAGCAGCACGCCGGCGGCCGTCGCGACGATCGCGGCGAGCCCGATCAGGCCGATCGTGACCTCGCGCCAGCGGGTTACTTCGGCCATGCCGCCACGATCGCCTCACCCATCCGCGCCATCTCGTTCGGAGTCGTCACGCCGAGTCCGTGAGACCGGCTCTCGTTTCCAGGTCGATGACGCTATAGCCGACCGTGCCGTAGTGCGCGGCGACCAGCGAGTCCAGCGTGCGCCGGAGCGCGGCGGTGTCGGGGCGAAAGGCGGAGGGTTGGACCTGTGCGCTCGCCGCGACAGGGAAGACCAGGGCGGCCCCGAGAGCGAATGCTCGAACCCGTCGGCAGCGATTAGCTGCCAGCTGATAGCTGCTAGCTGTTGGCTCCAAATGCGCGCGGCGGGACTCGAACCCACGACCTTCTGCTCCGGAGGCAGACGCTCTATCCAACTGAGCTACGCGCGCGAAGATCGGACGGGAAGGGACTCTCATTCTAGCGGTTGTTGGGCGTGGAATCAACGCGCGTGGCACGATTAAGTTTGCCGCATGCACGCAGCCAAGCGCAAACACATCACGGTCATACGGGGAGACGGGATCGGCCCGGAGGTCGTCAAGGCCGCCCTCCGCGTCATCGAGGCCGCGGGAGTCGACCTGGAGCTGGACGAATGCGAGGCCGGCGCCAAGGTGTTCGCCAGGGGCAACGCCACCGGAGTGCCGCAGGAGACCATCGATTCCGTGACGCGGACCTGCGTGCTGCTCAAGGGACCGCTGGAGACGCCCATCGGGTACGGAGCCAAGAGCGCGAACGTCACGCTCCGCAAGCTGTTCGAGACGTTCGGCAACATCCGGCCCGTGCGCACGCTCCCGGGCGTGAAGACGCCGTACAGCGACCGGAACCTCGACATCGTGATCGTGCGCGAGAACGTCGAGGACCTGTACTCCGGCGTCGAGCACATGCAGACCCCGGGCGTCGCGCAATGCCTCAAGCTGATCTCGCGCAACGGCTGCGAGAAGATCGTCAAGCTCGCCTTCGAGTTCGCGCTGGCGGAGGGGCGCCACGTCGTCCACTGCGCGACCAAGGCGAATATCCTGAAGCTCACCGAGGGCATGCTGCAGCACGCCTTCGAGGACATCGCGCCGAAGTATCCGGCGATCGACGCGAAGCACATCCTGGTGGACAATTGCGCCCACCAGCTCGCGATGCGGCCGGAGCAGTTCGACATCATCGTGACGACGAACATGAACGGCGACATCCTCAGCGATCTCACCTCGGGGCTCACGGGCGGCCTCGGCTTCGCCCCGTCGGCGAACATCGGCAGTCGCGTGTCCATCTTCGAGGCGGTTCACGGCTCGGCGCCGGACATCGCGGGGAAGAACGTCGCGAACCCGACGGCGCTGATCTTCAGCGCCGCGATGATGCTGCGACACATCGGCGAGGGTCGGGCCGCTACTGCGATCGAGCACGCCGTGGTGTATGCGTTCGAGCAGGGCGTGCACACCGGCGACATGCTTGGGACGGGGAATCCGGTCTCGACGACCGGGTTCGCGGACGCGGTCATCGCCAACCTCGGCAAGCGCTCGTCCATCAGCAAGCAGCGCAAGCACGGGCACTTCAAGGTGCCGCCAATGGTCGAGTCGGTGGAGTTCGTGAAACCGAAGGCACGCCGCGTGGTCGGCGCGGACGTCTTCGTCGAATCGCTGCTCATGCCGGGCGAGCTCGGCAGAAAAGTCGAAGCGCTCGTCGCCGACAGCCCGCTCAAGCTCACGGGCATCGCCAATCGCGGAACGGCGGTGTATCCCGAGGTGGAAGCCAAGGTCGGACTCGTGGACCACTACCGCTGCCGGTTCGTGTCGCGCGACGCCCGCAAGCCCGTCGGCGACGCGCAGCTGATCGACCTGCTCCAGCGTCTCGCCGGCGACCTGAGTTGGATGCACGTGGAGAAGCTGCAGCAGTTCGACGGCGAAGACGCGTTCAGTAAGTCCGCCGGCCAGGCGTAGCGCGATGCCGGAGTGGGTCTGGCGGTCGTTCTCCGAGCTCACCGCGGACGAGCTGTACGACATTTTCGTGCTGCGGCAGACGGTGTTCGTCGTCGAGCAGAATTGCGCGTACCTCGACGCCGACGGCTGGGACCGCCGCTCACGCCACCTCTACGCGCGGGCCGCGTCCGGATTGGTCATCGCGTATCTGCGGCTCGTCGAGCCGGGGGTGAAGTACGCGGAGCCGTCGATCGGCCGCGTGATCACCCACCCGAGCGTTCGGCGGACGGGGCTTGGCCGCGAGCTGATGCGGGAGGGCCTGCGCGGCGCGGAGCGATATTATCCGGGTGCGGCGATCCGCATCGGCGCGCAGCGCTGGGCGGAAAGTTTCTACAGCTCGCTCGGCT
>JANLGX010000128.1 GCA_024654005.1 Gemmatimonadaceae bacterium
ATTGATACTGCCCATCATGACCACCTTTCTGTGGTTCGTTAGGAGCGCCCGAGCGGACCTCAACCGAGCACACGAAGACTTTACGAACTACCTGCAACACACTGCGGGGAGGCAGACTGAGGCTTTGTTGTCAGTGGCGAACAATCTTGAACGGCAAATCGAGATTTCGCGCCAGCATGAGGACCGCGCCCTTCGCCGCCATGAGCAGCTTGTTGCACGCACAGCGGGCATCGAACGCGACCGGCTGCAGGTGTCGGAAATGCTGTCCGATGTCGTCCACGAAGTGGCTGCGAACGAAAGCGCAGCATTAAAGAAGGAGCGCGATCAATGAACACCTTCATCGTCACGTGGAAAAAGAAAGGCCAATCGCTCCCGTTTCTTATCGACCTCAACGACGAGAACGCAGCCATCCGCGCGGGGATACAATTGAACGAGGCTGGCATGTACGACGTGGTGATTACGGTCACAGAGTATGAGGAGGACGAGGACATGAAGGCACGCATTTGGGCCAGAGTTCAGGAGCGTATGCAAGAGATGCCGAAGGTGTTCGCATAAACGGCACTACACGTCAAGGAGAAAAGTCATGAATATCCCCGGTGGAAGTTTCACACAAGCACTCGTGGTCATCCTCATTCTGCTTGCCATCCTGTGGCTGGTAGGCGTCCGGGTTCAGGTAGGATGAAACATGCGCCATTTCGCCAGCCGTGAGGAGTTCGATGCGTTTGCCGAGAGGCTGTACGCGGAGCACTCCTACCGGTTCGGCGACTGGTCGTTCAATTGGGTCATTTTGGAAGTGAGGGACGGGGAAAGGCGTATGCGAATTACGGAACGGCAGGGGGACATTCTGCGGATTCTCTTGGATGCCGCCCCGGAGCCCGTGCGCCCGTCGCAGATCGCCCGGCTGGTGAGTGAGGCGCAAGCGTACGAGTTCGACGTCGCGGGGGTTAAGGTGTTTATTCGACGGTTGCGGAGGCGGCTGGGCAGGGAGCGGATTGTCACGACGCTCACGGGTTACGCGTTCGTGCCGTTCGTGGGCATCCCGGCGGTTGCTCGATGAACGGCTGGATTGCGGTGGCGTTGTGGGCAGCGGGGTTCGTGGTGCTCGGCGCGCTGGCGGTGTTCGCCCTTGCCTACGTGGGCGACACGCCGGTAAGGCCGTGGCCGGGGGTGCGGTGATGATCGTTAACGGCTGGCTCCAGCATCCCGACTTCATCCGCGTCGACGGCCATCCTTTGAAACTCTATGCCGAGCCCAATAGTGGGGAAGGTGGATTGTCTTGCCACAGTGTGGTCGGGGAGGAGGCGGACTTCCTCGACGGCGTACCCAACCGCTTCCTTGACGACTCGCGGAACGCCGATGGTTCGTTCACGGACTACGCGGCCGCGTCGTGCATGTTCATCCTCCGCAAGCGCATGCCGCACATCCAGATGTACCCGACCTGGGCGAGCACATGGACCTCGGGCAGCCGTGGCGCCAACACGACCACATGGGCCTTTGAAGCGGAGGGCGGGGGCATCGGGAACACCTCGGAACCGCTGACGGAGCACCAGGTACAGGGATTCCTCGCGGTGGCTACCGCGTGGGAACAGGTGAAGGGGCGGACGTTGCAGGTGGGGCAAGGGCTGACCGTCCGGGCACACTGGCAACTCGCCAAGGACTTCGGAAGTGCTGCTACCGCGTGCGAGAGCGGGCGGTATCGGCACGCATGGGACCGGCTCATCGCCGGAGAAAGGTACGGGGAGATGACACCAGAGGAACTAGCGCGGCTAGAACGCGTTGAGAGGCTGCTGGCGGGCCGGGGCACGGTTCCGGTGACCGTCACGCTGAACAACCTTGTGGCGGTACAGCTGGTGCGTCCAGGGGCCAAGGCCGGGCAAACCATCGAACTGACCGGAGACGACACGCTGGCCTATCTCGACTACATGGGCAATAACCTGTGGCTCGGGCTGGCCGGTACACAAAACAAGGTTCGCGCGCTTGAACAGGCAACACCGACCACCGCGCCACGGGTCATCAAGATCACGGGCGCGACCATTCAGGGAGACGTGCAATGAGTAACGCGACATCTGACCCACGACTCATCTTCCGAGGTTTCATGGCCGCGTTGCTGGCCGCGGTTACCGGGACTATCGGCTGGCTGTACCCGGATATCCCGGTCGTCATCGTGGGCCTCTGGTCAGCTGCGTTCATGGCTGCGGTAGGCATCGGTGAAGTCTGGTTCGACCGCAACTCGACATCCGTCCCGAACGACAGCACCCCATCCGAAACGAAAGCAATCCTCAAGGAAGCGAAATGATA
>JANLGX010000137.1 GCA_024654005.1 Gemmatimonadaceae bacterium
ACCTGTAACGCCTACAGGCTTCGCTGACCCGCCGGGTAGGCCGGGCACCTCGACCTCCGCCTCAAGTTGCCTGCGGGCAATCTCAGGCGTTACCAGCAGCCCGGGGCTGTCGTCCATGACTGAGATGTTCGGCCCCGCCCGAAGCCCTCATAACGCCCCCAGCTTCGTCGAGGCTGTCGGCGAAGGCAAAGGAATCCGACGTCCACGTCAGCAGCGCCAGCCCGGCCTTGATGGCGCCGAGTAGCACCTCCGGGCTCGCCAGACGCGGCAGGTAGACGTACGCCGCGAAGCAATCCACCAACTGACAAATCGATACATGCCCGTCCGGCCACACCGATCCTTCGTGGCGTGTGGTCCGTGCGTGGCGGGCGTCGCGTCTATTCCAGCCACCCGAGGGGGGCCACCCGGTACATAGCTGCAAGTGATCGTGTATGTGGTGCCCAGGGTGGGCGCCGTTCTGCTAGCATCCTCCTCGTTCGCGAGGGGCACAGGGATTGAGCGGCAGATCCGGTGCGGCGCCATGGCTGCGAGTCGTGCCCTTGGGCCGCGTGAACCCCTGCGTGCTACAAAGAAGTTAGACCGATGTTGGATATGTACGGTCGGTACGATGAGGAGGCAGATCAATGGCGACGATGCTCAAATGCAAGCGGTGCGAGGAATTCAGCCCAGGCACGGCGGACTTGTGTGTTCACTGCGGAGCAGCGTTGTTTGGCGCTCAGCGCGTGGAGCGCCTTGGTGATCCGGATGTGGTTGAGCCGCCATCCGGCTCACCGATTGTGCGCCGTTACCGAGATGCATATCGAGTTGGCGCGGCCCTGGTCGCGCTGGGCAATACCATCAAAATAGTGGGCGCCGTTCTTGGCGGCGTTATTGTTCTCGGCTCGTTGGGCGCCGGCGACGGCCCATTCGGCGGCGGTGCCGTGGTGGCAGGGTTGATCTCTGCAGCGATCGGGGGAGGTCTGCTCTGGGTCTGTGGAGTCATCGTTGCCGCCCAAGGTGAAGTTCTTCGGGCGACGCTTGACACTGCCGTCGCGAGCTCTCCGTTCTTGGAGAACGTGGAACGCCTGGATGCGATGGGACTTCCACGGAGCATTGGCGACCGGACGGCGGCTCCGTAACCACTGACCACGGCCCAACACGCCGTGCAGCCGACGGCGGCGCGTGAAATGATGAGCGCCGCCTCGGCTGACAGCTGTTAGCCGTTCGCACGACATCCTGCAAAGTACAGACTCATGTTCTTCACGCTTCCCGACGCCGCTGAATCGGTCCAGTCCAGAGTGCAGGAACTCCTAGACACTCATCACCCAATCCCGGACGGCCTGCTAAACAAACTGGCCCACATCGGGGCGAACACGCCAGATACTCGACAGGGTGCAGAACTGCGCCGGCTGATCCTTGATGTGGATGATCTGCTGGTGCAACTGCGGTGGCATGTCGCTCAAGCAATGTTGATTTGGAAGGCGTACCCGCAGCTTTGGACCGCAGAAAGTGAAGCTGACCAACTGGTATCGCGCCTCGGTATGCCAACTAAAGTTCGCCTTCTGCTGAGGCATTTTGTGGTCAGTCAGTCCAAGGTGTTCTACGCAGACGTGGAAGAGCGGTTGCCTGGCGGAGGAACTGTGGCTGGTTGGGTAATGCACATGATGGTCGACAACGCGGTCGGGCGTTCGATCGGCCTGTTGGATCGACTTGCGCGACTCGCCGCCGTCGCAACAGGAGTCGAGTTCGACAACAACAAGGTGTATTTCCGGTCGCGGAAGCTCAGCGCCATCCGCGAGGTGATCGGGGCCGACCTTGGCGATCCATTGGTAGCACTCGCAGACAGTGAAGAAGTATCGTTCCTATTGGATTATCGCGATAACCTCTCCCATATGCTTAGGCCCACATCTTGGATTGCTGGCGCGCCGCCGGCGGATGGATTCATGGACGAAGCCGGGACGATGCGCCGCTCTGATGGTACACGGTGGGGAGCCGACGAGATGGCAGCCATTGCGATCGCCTCATACGTTGTCGTTGAACGTGCGTTGAAGATGGTTGTGGATATTTGCGCCAGTCATGCTCCGCAGGTGAAAACTGGCCGATCAGACGACGCCTAACCCGGCATCAACGGGCCTTATCAGCCGCTGGGGCAGATTACTTGGCCGGCCGGCACTGGGTTCGCTCCATCACCTGGGCCGGCTGGAACGCCGCCAGTAAGGCCCCCTGAGACGCCCACAGGCTTCGCTGACCCGTCGGGTAGGCCCCGGGGCACCGACCTCCGCCAAGGTGCCTGCGGGCAATCGCAGGCGGTACCAGCAGCCCGGGGCTGTCGTCCATGACTGAGATGTTCTGCCCCGCCCGAAGCCCTCATAACGCCCCCAGCCTCGTCGAGGCTGTCGGCGAAGGCAAAAGAATCCGACGTCCACGTCAGCAGCGCCAGCCCGGCCTTGATGGCGCCGAGCAGCACCTCCGGGCCCGCCAGACGCGGCAGGTAGATGTACGTGGCGAAGTAATCCACCAACTGACG
>JANLGX010000138.1 GCA_024654005.1 Gemmatimonadaceae bacterium
CGATGCTCGACCACCTATGCCGCAATCGCCAATGTAGCAATCCAGATCACCTTGAACCCGTGACGTGGGTCACCAACGTTATGCGCGGGGATGGGCCAATCGCTCAGAATGCCCGAAAAACACAATGCGCGCAGGGGCATCCATACGACGAACAAAATACTTATCGTTTGCACAACAAGCGGTCTTGTCGTGCCTGCTTGGCGGCGCAAGCTAGGCGCAGGCGACTGCGGAAACGTTTATCGGCGTCACGACCACCTACGACTTCACCGGGCGCTGCGGCCTCCAGCACGGCGGCGTAGGCCACTGGAACGTCGACGTGACGTTTCGCCTGCGCCACGACCGAGCGAAGCGGCGCTGGTGGTACGAGGCCGATTGCTGGCTGAGGGAGAAGCAGCCTGTCGACAGAGTGCACGGCAAGTACCGGGCGATGCTCGACCACCTGAACGCGTGGCCTGAGACCGCGGCGGTGCTGGCGGAGTACGGGGTGTCGTTACCGATGAGATGGGAGGCAGCATCGTGACCGTCCTCTCCCCGCCTCTCGCTTCGCAGGTTGCCCGCAGCCTTGGGCACGCGCCCGGCCCCTGGCGTGACTACGGCGTGATGCGGTCGTGTACCTGCCAGCGATGCGGGGCCGTGATGGTCGAGAACGTGAGCGACGGCAAAGGAGTCACGGGTGGAATGGTGGAGAAGCCGTGCGGAGGGAAGGTGTCGTGACGTTCTCACGCAACAGCGCGTTGACGTGGTGGCTTCCGTTGAACGGTGCCAACCTGCCGATGCCGCAGACAGTTCTCGTGACGGTCGGCTCACGCCTCGAATCGGTTCTCGACGGCGAGGAGCCGGACGCGGTGCTAGTTGAAGGCATCCGGCAGGCCGCGCAGCAAATCGGCCTCCCCTGCTTCATCCGCACGGACATCATGTCCGCCAAGCATCAGGGGCCAGACGCGTGCCGCTTGATAGCAACGGATAAGGACTCGATCATTCGGGTGCTCTACGGGGCCGCTGAGGCGCACGGCATGGCGTTTCTAGTCCCAGACCCGCGGGCCATTCTCGTTCGCGAGTGGTTGACGATGAATCGCACAGCGTTCCACGAGCACAAGAACATGGGCGAGGAGTACCGCGTGTTCGTCGAGGACGATGCCGTGGTGTGCGCTCACCCCTACTGGCCGCAGGCACCCGAACTCTACGGCCCCGACGTGCCAGATGAAGTGCGCCATCTCGCCAGCCTCGCCGGAGCTCGATTGAAGGGCGCATGGTCTATCGACTTCGCGATTACAACCAAAGGACCGATGTTGATCGACTGTGCGGCTGCTAGCCGCTCGTGGCATTGGGAAGGTTGCGTCAACGAAAACCGCTGGCCAGAGCGCGGCGAGGACATGTGATGACCACGCTTTCGTTCACCGTCTCCGGCGTCCCGGTCGCTTGGCAAAGAACGCGCGTCGTCACCTACCCGCGTCTGCGATTCGTGAACCCCACGGCCCTGACTGAATGGCAGGACCAGGTCGCCCGCGTCGCGATCACCGCGCTGCGCTCGTCGAGCTGGCGGCTTGTCGGGCAGTACGCGGTGACGGCCGAGTTTCGTCTCCCCATGCCGCCGTCGTGGTCGAACAAGAAGCGGCTCGCCATGATTGGCCAGCCTCATGCACAGAAGCCCGACATCGACAACCTGCTCAAGGCGGTACTTGAGATCATGAGC
>JANLGX010000145.1 GCA_024654005.1 Gemmatimonadaceae bacterium
CGCGGTATCACTCCTCACCGGCAGCCGGAAAGACGGCAACAGCCTGAGTTTTCTGAACAATCGAACGGCGTGAGGGCCTTACATGGCAAGAGGTCGCATGATCTCGAAGTGCTTAAGTACGTCTGAACGCTACGCTTCACAACCCGCAGGATGGAGGCTGTGTAGCCTGAGACCGCTTGTCGGCCAAGGCAACCAGAAGTGGTCCATGCCGACCTGCGCAGGCGTTTACGCCATTTACGAATCCGGCCTGCTGTCTTATATCGGCAGCGCGGGAAATCTTCGTTGGCGGCTTCGCACCCACCTTCGCGGGGACCGCTTCAAGGCGCCTATTCACGTCAAGGTGAAACGCACGGTCAATAGTGAGGCAGCGAGAGCGATTGAACGACGCCTGATAGGGCGGCTTCGCCCGTCGCACAACAAAGTCATCAACGTGGCCGTGAAGGTGCGTCCGTCGCGGCCGGCGAATTATCCGTACGACTGGGGCTTGGAGTAGTGGCCCGCGGCCGGCTCATTTCTCGCACCCTTGGGAGTTCACGGAAATTTGCGGCGCTTCCCCAGGCCGCCGCGCACCTCGGCGAGTTTGCGCAGACGCTATACCAAATGCTGGTTTCTCACTCGGACGACTTTGGCCGGCTATCAGGAGACGCCTTCACGGTCAAGCACGCCGTGTTCCCGACGTCGTCACGATGCGAGCAGGATTTCGCCGATGCGCTCGTTGCGATGGCTACGGTGGGGTTGATCCGGTACTACGTGGCCGACGGCGAACAAGTCATTCAGATTGTGGACTTTGACGAACATCAGCCCGGCTTGAGCAAGCGGACGCGCAGCCGATTCCCTGAAGATACCGGCGTTCCCGTGAAATTCACGGAAATTCCTGAAATTCCCTCTCAAGAGAAGAGAAGGGAACTGAATAGAAGGGAAGGGAAGAGAAATAGCTCAGAGGCAAGCTCTGAGCCGGAGGAACCGGCCGTCCTGACGTTCCCGGTTGTCGGACTCGGAGGCCCGACTTGGGGACTGACGCAGGGGCAGATCGACCAATGGCGGGAACTGTTTCCCGGGATCGACGTCTTGGCTGAGTGTCGGGCGGCGCTGGCCTGGGCACAAGCGAACAAGGGCAAGCGGAAGACGGCGACCGGGATGCTGCGCTTCTTGGCAGCCTGGTTGACGCGGGCGAACGACCAGCCACGGCCGGCTGCGTCTCTGTCCGAGATGCCGGTCTCAAAACTCACCAATAAGCTCGCAGCCGCCGGCACGGCGTTCCTGAATCGGAACCGAGGGCAGGTATGACGACGGATCTTGAGATCTACGCGCGGCCGACGCCGGATGCCGCGTTTCTCGTGCTGTTCAATCGGCTGGCGGTGGCGTTGCGGCTGATGGACCCGGACGAGGGGACGGTCGGGGTGTATTTCGACGTGTTGCGCGACTTGCCAGCCACGGCATTAGAGGCAGGCGCAGACGCGTTGATGAAAGAAACCGGGCGGCGGTTCTTTCCGTCAACAGCCGAGTGGAGAACCGCGGCGGAAGTGGCGTTGACCCGTCAGCGGCAGCGTGCGCTTGAACCGGATGCCGAGCATGATCCGCGAGCCTGGGTGTGCTGTTCGCGGTGCCTGGATACCGGCTGGATCTTGGCCGAGGACGGCGGGTCGTTGAAGTGTAGCGGGGTGCTGCGGAACGGGACGTGTCAGTGCGGGCGACGGTTTCCGCACGAAGCCGGGATGACGTACACCGAAGCCTGTTCCTGCCGCGCGAGCAACGTGAACTGGCAACGGAAGAATCGGACACGGGAGAAGCACCGATGAATCAGGACTTGTTTTTCGTTATTCTCAGCGGGTCAATCGCGCTTCTGTCGTTTTGTTCAGACGCCACAAGTTGGCGCGTGATCGGGATGATTAATGCCGTTGGCGCCGCGTTGAACTTCGCGCATTGGTTGCAGTCATGACCGACTGTCAAGTCGTTTGGGATGGGACCGGGGAACTCTTGCCGGAACGTTCTGAGCGTACGGCTCCTGTCTGGCAAGGCGGCGAGCGGACCCTGCGATCCTTTCTGCGTCCGCAAGGGCCGCGACTCTACGCCAAGAGTCCGAAGCGGTATGACGACTCGATTCGGATTCAGGCGCGGGAGTTGGTCAGGAGCGGGCGGTCGGTGAAAGAGGCGGCGGCGCTACTCAAGGTGAACGCGGCGACGGTCAAGGGCTGGAAGTTCAAGGGCTGGCGATGAGACGCGGTGGAGGCCATCGCGCAGACACGGGGTCGCAGGCGATTGTGCGAGACCTGCGCAAAGCCGGCATTAGTGTCGAGGTGATCGGGCGACCCGTGGATCTGTTGTGCGGATTCCAAGGCAAGAACTACCTCGTCGAATTGAAAGCGGAAGGCGCGCGGAAGCGGAAGGACCAGCCGAAGCAAGACGAGTTTCTGGCCAACTGGCCGGGACAGGTGGCAAAGGTGAAGACGCTGGATGAGGCGTTGCGGATCTGCGGGGTGCGCACATGACCGAAGAACGTCAGGAATTGCACTGTCACGCCTGCGGGAAATACGTGCAATTCACGCTCGATTTGTCCTTGAACGGTAATCATGTGTTGAACTGTCCGAACTGCGGACATGAGCACTGCCGAGTCGTGCAGAACGGCCGCATCACAGACGAGCGATGGGATAACCGGAATGGGCCAACGTATTGGGTCACGTCGGGCACAATAAGCGCGTCAAACGTGAGCACGTGGGATACATGTTCAACCGCCGCGACGACGGTCGGCGGCATGTTTTTGTATCAGTCGTGGATGCAAACCACGTCTGGCGCCTAACGGTGAGGGCCGGCAGAGGAGAGGAGCGAGCGAGTGCAGAAGAAGCGCATGACGCTTGGTGAGTGGATCGTTGAACAATCGCGATGTACGTGTGGGGCCGGGTTCCGTGTCGTTGGCGACACGTTAGTGATCAAGCCGCACGATCCAGACTGCCCGCAACTGGAGCGGATGGTTGCACAAGCGCGGAAAAAGCGGAAGCGGGTTCGAGGGCAGAGGAGAGGAGCGAGTCGTGAGTTGGTCGATCGGATTCGATAGGCAGTGGAATCGCGACATCGGCTATGGGGTGCCGGCGCTCTGCGATCACCCCGACTGCTCGAAGCACATCGACCGGGGACTCGCCTACGTGTGCGGCGGGGAGCCGTATGGCGGCGATGATGGGTGCGGGTTGTATTTCTGCGGCAAGCATCAAGCGGGCGAGCATCAGCGGTGCGAGCGGTGTGAGCAGCATCGGGAGCCGTTTAAGCCAAAGCCAGACACGAAGCGGTGGATGCGACACAAACTCACACATCCGTCATGGGCTCGATGGCGGCGGGAAAACCCAGACGATGCCGAGAGATTGGACCGATTGACTAGTAAGCCAGCCTCCGCTCCTGCCGGGGAGAGGAGCGAGTAAGTGCTGCCGTATATGTGGAATCCACGCATGGGCCAGCCTCCTGGCTGGTATGTCGTTGCGCTGCTGTGCTTGGCGCTGATCGCTTTCGGCGTTATTGCGTGGGGATTGTGGAAGGACTGGCACCGATGAGCATGAAGTCCGCTCCTACCGGGGAGCCGGGATCGCGATGATCCATCGAGGCGATCTGTTCGACGTGCTGCCGACCTTCGCGGAAGCGTCCATCGACGCCTGCGTCACAGATCCCCCCTATGGCATCGGCTTCATGGGGCGCGAATGGGACACGTTCAAGCCTGGCGTGGAGGCAACGCGCATCGTGCCGAATCGGGCGATTGCCAGCGATAACCCGAACCTGAAAGGCCGCACCCGTGGGCCAGCATCCTCGCCGTCTGCGGTCGAATACAACCGGACACTGAGCGGGCAACGGGAGTTCCAAGCGTGGTGCGAGCGATGGGCGCGCGAGGTGTATCGGGTGCTGAAGCCTGGGGCGTATCTGCTCGTCTGTGGGGCGCCGCGGTCGTTTCATCGCATGACCTGCGGGATTGAGGATGCCGGCTTTGAGGTGCGCGATTGCCTCTCCTGGCTGTACGGACAGGGGTTTCCGAAGTCGCTGAACATCGGAGAGGGACGCGGAACGGCGCTGAAGCCCGGATGGGAGCCGATCATCGTCGCGCGCAAGCCGTTTACATGCACGGTGGCGGCGAACGTCGCGCAGTACGGCACCGGGGCGTTAAACATCGACGCCTGCCGGCTTGACGGCCCAACAAATCCCGCTAAGTGGGGCGGGCGACAGTTATCAGACATCGGCTATCAGGGCAACGGACAACCCGAGTATCAGACGCAGCAATCAGATCTGGGCCGCTGGCCTGCGAACGTCGTGCTGGACGAAGACGCGGCGCGGCTACTGGACGAGCAGACCGGCGATCTTGGTGTCTCGGCTGGAGGTCGTATTGGTAACGCTGGTGGCGGATCGGTGGTGATCGTGCCTGCGGGCGTGTTCTCGGCTGGCGATCCGGGGTTCGGCGATCGCGGCGGCGCTTCCCGCTTCTACTACGTCGCGAAGCCCTCACGCGAAGAGCGCGATTACGGCTGCGAAGGACTGGCGGCGCGGCAGCGAGACGAGAGCCGCAAGGCAGGGAATCCCGGCGGCGACAATCCGCGCAACCGTGGCCTGCAGCCGCGGGGCAACTTCCATCCGACGGTGAAGCCGGTTGAACTGATGCGCTGGCTGGTGAAGCTCGTGACGCCGATCGGCGGAACCGTGCTCGATCTGTTCATGGGGAGCGGGACCACAGGCATGGCCTGCGCGTATGAGCAACGGCAGTTCATCGGCATTGAACGCGAAGCCGAATATCTCGCCATCGCGGAACGTCGGATCGCGGCCGTGGCGCCACTGTTCTCCGAGGCAGCACGAGCGACAAACGCGGTAGATCCCAGCGATGGGAGTGCGGGAACGCTGTCCACGCGCGTATGAATCTTCATCTTTCGAGGTGATCATGTTTGCCGACGCAGACCTGGAAACCCTGTACCAGTGGGAACTTCACGCGCATGACGTCCCCCTGATTAACCAACTCCTGGCGGAAGCCCAAGGGCGAGACTTTCACGTCATTAGCAGGGTGGACGATCCACCCGAGCCGATGCTGCCGTGGGAGGATGCGTGGCTGTTTACGGAGGCGCACTGAGATGACGAGACGAACCTTCGTCGGCTTACTTGTTGGAGTCATAACAGCCGTTCGGCAGAGCTCAGTAACGGAACTTCGTAAACTTCGTCCTCCTCGGCGCGTGTACGTCGATTCGGGCCGTATCAAAGCGCCTACTAGAGACGGGCGAACGCCTGACACCGCTTACCGCACCATCAGGGAGGCTCTTGAGACGTGTCAAGACGGCGACACTGTTTATGTGCTGTCTAAGGGTCCGACCACGGTCGTTGGTCTCAACTTCGGAAAGTCACAACTCGTTGTCAAATGACACCGAAGATCGCCTGCCCGCGCTGCGGGGAGTACGTGTCCCGGGTGATCAACACGAGGCCGAATCTGCGCGGCGGCGTCGACCGGACGCGGCAATGCTGTCACTGCGGGGAGCGGTTTTCGACGGAAGAAGTGTGCAGCTCGGCCGCTTCACGTCGGCCGCTTCACCCGTCCCGCTTTGACCAGCGGGCTTGAGCCCCGAGGCGTCCCGATGCGCTACGCTCCGCGTCAGTCATCGCCCGGGCTCGAGCCGTCCCGCCCTTTGCCCCGAGCGTCTGCGCTGGTGTCCCTTGCAGTGGATCCACCTGCCCATCCGCATAGAGCCGCAGCAGTCCGATCAACACATCGCGTAGACGGTCGCCTGCCTTGTCGCGCACACGACGCCACAGAGCCGGGGGAATCCCCCGGAGTCGCCAATCCATACCTCTCCTCCGTTGTGGCCTTTACCGACTCCTTGGCCGCTTCACGTCTCCGTTGTCTGACTATCGACTACTCGCACAGGCCGGGCAGAGCGCATTGCCCTCGCCAGCAGGTTCACCGCACAGTTCGCAGGCGGGTTTCGGTTTGGTGATGGTGTAGACCGGCTCATACGGCAGCGAGGGGACTGCCCACGTTGAGCCATCCGTGCGCGTGCATCGACAGGCGAGCCGGTAGGCCTCTCCGCTCTCGGGGCTGACGTCGGGGCCTTGCGTGGTGCCGTAGACCGTGCAGCCATCTCGGTGCAGCCCACAGAGGCAGGTGGCCGCGTGCACGGCGTCATCCAGATGGGCGTAGATCGTGCCGGGTTCAAGGGTGTATTGAGCGTCGATGATGATGGGCATGGCTGCTCCTAGTAAACGCAAATCCCGCGATTGTAGTAGCTCTCGACCGCTTGCCCGTCCGGCACGTCGCCCGGACGCAGGATGTAGAGCGCTGCACCGCGCGGATCGGTCTGGATGTAGGCGCGCACAGCACCGCGTCGATCCAGCACTTGCTGCAATGAGAGCGCAACCGCGTCTCGTTCGTTTCTCGCCTTGATGATCGCGTCCAGTCGCCGCTTCGCGCCGGTTTCAAGGTCGCGCGTCGGCTGATAGCGGTTCCGGCCCGAACCGCCCGCAAACTCGAAATACGGCGAGCCGTTATCGTCGTAATTGAATGACTGTGACTCGCGATCCCACGTGCCGCGCACGAGGCAGGCGCTATCTGTGCCACATTCCAGCTCGTGCCAGCGGTGTAAGCGGATGGAAATACGCCGAAGGGATTCGGCCTCGTCGGTGGTAAATCCGAGCGCGATCAGCGTGCGCTCTTGTTCGGTCTGTCGGACGGCTTCGCGTTTAGTCATGAACTCAGCTCCTTGAGCTGGCGGCAGGCGGGATGCCTGCGACCGATAGAGAGAGTATTGCCTAGCGGTAGGCAGGTTGTCAAGCGAATTCTGCGAGGGCCAAAAGATTTAACACAGGCACTAGATGTAGAGGTGCAAAACGGCTCAGTGCGTGTATCCTGTACGAAGCCTTCCTGATGCAGACTCAGCTCATCCAGACCGTGCTTCGCGTGCCGGCGATTGCCGCGCGTCCAGTTCGCGTCAAGCCGCAGCCATCGGCCATCCGTCACGCGCAAGGACGCTGCGTTAAATGCGGCGACTTCATCGGTCGCTACGCGCGCTATCGGTGGCGGTGTGAAGAGTGCCAAAAGTGGGAACGCGAGCGGATGCGGGCGAAGCGGCGAGCCAAGACACCCGGGTATTTCTCTCGGCCGCCAGCGATACCAGGCCAGGCGACACACCGGAAGCGATGGACTCGAGCCGAAAGCTGGCTACGGGGACTCGCCTTTGCCGAGAAGCACGGAGAGGCTGACGCCTACATTGCGCGGACTGCGCGATTGCGAGGACTGACGGCATGAACTGCCTTCCCAAGCCTTTCGACGAACCCGCCTTCCGCCGAGCCGCCTACAATCTCGCCAAGGCCCAAGAGATCCTTGGCAACGTGAAGGTCCAAGGCTGGCAAGCCCATGTCTTGCTCAACTACGTCCACGATCACCTGCAGACGGCGACCGAGAACGTCCTCGCCGCCTCACCGCAGACGCTAGGCTCGACCTTGCGCACACATCTTGCACGCCTCTCCACAGACCCACAGACAGCCAGTAAGGCGCTCTAGATTGCCCAATAAACTAGAGGAGTGGCCGCCGGTTGTGCTCAAAGACTTCCTAGCGGGGCTCACGCTTGTTATGGGCACAGTCAACACCGTTACGCGCGAGGCTGATTGTATTCACCAAAGCCATCCAAAGCGTGAGCGTCAAACCCTTGACACCAACCAACCCGACAAAGCGTCAAATCCTTGACGGTAGAGAGAGTCGCTCGATTTGCGCTCTCGCTTCGGCTCGCCTGTATACACACAGGTCAACCATAACCAGCCCATCTCGCTAAGTGGCGATGGTACAGCGAGTTACCTGGTTAGCATAACGGCGCTTATCAGACGCAAAAGTTCAGCGAAGCAGGCAGATTGCTAGCGATTGGCTGACCTTTCGCCCCTGCATTTGCATCACTTACAGGCAGAGGTAGGCCGCTAAGTAGGCGCGCACGCCTTCGCCTGCGCCTCAACCTGGCCTACCCACCCCCCCGGTCGATCGTCTTTGGGTCCCATCCCGGCTGCGTTTTGCGAGTCCCTCACAGAACAGGGCTCCAGAGTATTTTGGAAACTCGCGATTTTGTTAGGAAAAATGGGGTATGCCCACCGTGTGGAGACTCATGTTTTAGTGAACCCGTTGCCGCACCGTTGGGGGCGGCGTAGGGTGGGGAGCATGAAGACGACTTACGTTGGGATCGTGGACGCTCCTGTGACGCGCAATGACGGGGACGTGATAGACCGTGAGCGTTTTGTGGTGGAGCGGCCTGCGCCGGGACGAGTGTTATTCACGCACGCGAGCGCCATCGCCTTAGTTGTCGGCGTCGGCGCAACGATTTCCAACTGCGTCTTCGAGACCATCCCATGACGCATGTGGAGGTATGCCGAAGGCTGGAGACGTTGATTGAGCAGCACGGGAGTCTGTGTAAGGCGGCGGAGGCGCTGAAGGTGACACCTGCGGCGTTGTCGTTTGTGCTGACGGGGAAGCGGGCGGTAGGTCCGAAGTTTCAGCGGGCGTTGGGGTTGCGGCGGGTGGTGACGAAGACGTTTACGTATGAGGTGCAGCGTGGCTGAGCGGGACTATGAACTGATTGCCTATATGACGGCAGTGGAAGACCCCAAAGCGGCTGTGACGGGGCACGTCTACATCGGAACGGCGGTCGAGGACGGAAAGGTCTGGGTGTGGACCTCTGCGACGTGGCCAGTTGTGGACGCCCTACTCGCGGGGCCGTTTAACGATCTCGCTAGTGGGCGCGTCTGGGCTCGGAAATGGCAGACGCCTCTCGGAAGTCCTCGTGGACGCACGCCTGCGAAGTCAATGGGGTTTAGCGGTGCCTCGTAAGCCGAAGCACGAGCGGAAAGCCGAGTTAGTGGCGCAGACGCCGAAACAGAAGGCAGCGCGGATCCGGCGGAAGAAGGCGGAGCAGGCCCAGAAGATTGCGGAGGGGTTGATTAACGACCCCGTGTATCGGGCGAAGCTGCTGGAGAAGATGCAGGACGGGACGCTGCATCCGAGCGTGCAGGTGGCGTTGATGAAGTATGCCTGGGGGGAGCCGCGGCAGGACGTGGAGATTACGCACGTCGTGCCGGTGCGGATCACCCATGCGTACACCCCGGCGCCGGTGCCGCTGTTGCCCGCGGCTGACGAGACGGACGACGAGTGAGCGCGAAAGAGCGGGTCATTGTCCGTCAATGGAATTTCGCCCAATCCACGTTCCTGAAAGCCGAGGAGCGATACGTCAACTTCGAGGGGGCGGTACGGTCTGGGAAGACAACCCCACTAGTCTGGAAACTGATCACGTACGCGGTGGAGCATCCCGGGATCAAGATGCTCCTCGCGCGGTGGACGCAGGACGCGCTCGATGCACAGTTGCGGCCGAAGTTCTACGAGGAGTGCCCGCCGGAACTTTTAGGGAAGTGGAACGCGAAGGAAGAGTACCAGTCGTTCACGAACGGGTCGATTCTCTACATGCGGGCGCTCAAGACCTCCGACGATGCCGCGCGGTTTTCCAAGATTGCGGGTTTGACGTTAGCGGTGATTGGGGTTGATCAGCCTGAAGAAGTCCCCGAGGATGTCTATGCCGCGCTCAAAGCAAGACTCTCCCAACCCGGCTATCCGCAGCAGATGCTCCTCACGCCGAACCCGCCGAATGTCTTGCACTGGCTCTGTGATGAATTTCCCGAGGACAACCACATCGATGGGCATCGTTACATCCTCACCAGCGTGTACGACAACCGGCACATTGTCGGGGACAACTACATCGCCGAACTGGAGCGCGACTATCCACCGGGGCACGTACTCCGACGACGATTTATCGAAGGTCGCCGGGGACTCTCGCTCGTGGGGCAGCCCGTGTACGGCAAGGTCTTTTCCCGGTCCCTGCATGTGCAGGAGATTGACCATATCCCCGATGTCCCCTTAGTCGAATCCTGGGACTTCGGGCAGAAACATCCAGCGGTGTCCTGGCACCAGTTCACACCGTGGGGGCACTGGAACATCCTGGCTGAGTACATGGGCCAGCGGATGTTCATCGACGAAGTCGTGCAAGCCGTGGCCGCGAGACGCGCGGAGCTCTTTCCCAACCTGACCGACCTCCGGGTCTGCTGCGATCCGGCCGGTGCGGATAAGCAGGGCCACGGCATCAGGCAAACGGCCGTCGACGTGCTGAATCAACATCTGCGGATGCTGTACGGGGCGAATGTCGGGGCGCGGTTTGCGGTCGGGAGCAACCGACCGGAACGTCGGGAGTTCGCGATTCAGCAAATCAGCGGGTTTCTGTCGCGACTCATACAAGGCCGACCGGCGCTGGCGGTCCATCCGCGCTGCGAAATGCTCATCGACGGGTTTGAAGCCGGGTACGTGTACGACGAGCGCGCGTACTCCGCCTCCGCATTCCCGAATATCCGTCGCCCGAAGAAAGACGGCACGTACGACCATCTGCAAAACACGACCGAGTACGCCTATCTCAATTACGGGGGGTCGCCGTTGCAGTCCGCGGATGAGCGGACGATCCAGGATCGGGTCAGACGAGCGCAAATGGATCCGGATGAGTTTACATGGGGCTCCCCGCGACGACGCATGACGAGTCGTGCTGGGTACTGAACCCGTTGCGGCACCGCCGCGCCATCAGTAGAGTCGCAAGAGCTATGCAAACCTCCGGCACGTTCTCTGAGCTGTCTGACGGGAGTCGCAAAACGATGAAAAAGATGCCCATGAAGAAGATGCCGGAGAAAAAGATGCCGGCCAAGAAGATTCCGATGGCGACCAAGATGCGCGGGACCGGCATGCCCATGATGCAGATGAAGCGACAGCCCCGCATGATGGCCTCCAAGAAGACCCTGCGCCAGCAAGGCGAGATGGCCCGCGCCAAGGGCCGCCGCGAGTGCATGTGAAGAAAGCGGCGCGCGATCCGTTCGAAGTCAAACTCTCTCCCGAGAAGGCCGAAGAACTGGTCCTCTGGCTGAGTCGCGAAATCGACGCCGCGATTGCTGCGCGCGATCGGGTGGTCGGGAACAACGGCTGGATCGAACGCGCGCATCTGCGGTACGAAGGCGGCGAAGCCCTCACCAAACAGACCCCGTGGCCCGGGTGTGCGAACCTCGGATCGTTCTTGATCACCGAAAAAGTCGATGCGATGCGGGCGCGGCTCACGTCCACGGTCTTTACCGATCCGATCTGGACCGTTGAAGGCTTCGGCCAAGCCGCGGAACGTGCCCCGTTTGTCGAAATGTTCATGCAGTGGAAGGCGGAAGCGACCCGGCTCCAGCAACCCGTCGGCCGCGCCTTTCACAATGCCCTGATCGAAGGCACGGGCGTGCTGGAAGTGAGCGATCGGGTGGTCTGGCGCAAGGGAATCCGTCGAATCAACGCCCTCTTCCAGCGTGACGCCGAAACCGGGGCCGTCATGCTCGATCCGAAGGGCCAGCCGGTGCTCGTCCGCAAGCAAGACGGGTCATTCGAGGAAGCCACAGCCGACGAACCCGCTGCGTCGATGATTGTGAACACGCCCGTCAGAGCCTCCGCGGGTCCGTCCTACCGTGTCGTGTCGCTCAGAGACTTCTTTCTGCTTCCTGGTCATGCCGCGGAACGTGATGACCTCTGGGGCTACGCGAAACGGGTCTATCGACGCCTGCCAGACCTCCAAAAAGCCGAAAAAGACGGTTACTACAAGAACGTGGCCGATCTGAACGAGACCGGCGAACGCGAACAGACGACCCAAGAGGCGAATCAGGGCCAGGACATCGCCGTTCAGTACGGCCAAACCGCCGAAAAAGAGATTTGGGAAGTCACGCTGCTGGCCGATCTCGACAACGACGGGTTCGAAGAGTGGTACGTCGTCACATTGTCGATTCTCCACAAAGTTCTACTCCGCGTGCAGTATCAGGACTACAAAACGCCGCACTACGCGCTGTTTGTGCCCTTCCCGCGGCCGAATTCGGTCTACGGATACCCCTTCGCGGAGACCAAACTCGGGAGTCTGTACGACGAACACGAAGCCCTCCGGAACATGTTCGCGGATCGGAGCAATTTAGCGACCGCGGCCCCACTGCTGCAAGTTGAGGGCAGCGCCTGGAACCCCGGATCGCGGCCCTTTGGTCCGCGGCAAGTCATTCCCGTCCGTGATCTGAACGAAATCAAGCAACTCGAGATCCGGGACGTGCCGAACTCCGTCGGCGTGCAGCTCTCTGGTGTGCTCATGGCTGCCGAACGCATCAGCGGCATGAACGACACGACCACGGGTGTGCAGGCGCAGCAAGATCGGACCCTTGGCGAAGTCCGGCTAGTCACAGAGCAGTCATGGATTCGCATTGACGAGGTGGTCAAGAACTCACAAGAGGGCATGGAGACCCTCTTTGACATTCTGCTGATCGTGTGGCGGGAAAAACTGGCCGATGAGCCGGAGCCGATGCCGTCTGAGCTCCAACAAGCACTCGTCGGCCTCGGGACAGCGAGCGATGACACCCAAATCACCGCGGCGCTCCTGGATGGCGCGTTCAGAGGCAAACCGCGAGGATCGGTTGAAGCCTCAGACTTCTCGAAGATGCGCGCCGACTTTGCGCAGCTCTTGACCGCCCTGACGCAGATGAGTCAGGCCATGCCGGGCCTTGCGCAGCACCTTCAACAGCCGAATGTGATCCGGTCGATTCTGAGTCAGATGGTCCGCATCTATCGCTGGCCGGATCGCCAAGCGTTACTCGCCAGTTTCACGGGGCAGCCTCCGGCCCCGCCGCAACTTCCCCCAGGCGCGTTGCCCGCGCCATCTATGGAGCCCAATGGATCCAGTAGCGGAGCGTGAAGCGTTAGAGACCTTGATCGCGTCGGATGGTTGGCACGTCTACACCCGCCGCGTGTTAGCGGAATGGAAAGGTGAAGGCTACTTCGCCCGCATGACGATGGCGCTCGGCGCGGATGATCCGGTGGCGGCGAAAGTCGTGCATCGCACCGCCCAGGAAATCCAGAAATCGATGCAGTGGGTGACGGATCGGATCGCCTTCTTGCGACAGGAGGAGTCGTGAAGCTCCACATGCGCGGGGATCGTGTCGCGATTCGCCCTGACCAGCAACCGACGCAAACCGCATCCGGCCTGCATCTGGTGTATGACCGGCAGCAGACCACCATGCGAGGAACCGTCATTGCCCTCGGCGATGGCCCACTCATCAAAGGCACCCAAGTTCCGCATATTGTCACGGTCGGCGACAAGGTGATCTTTTCTCCCGACAGCGGCGAAGAACTGTCGTTTGAGCATGACGTCCTGCTCGTCATGCGTGAACTCGACATCCTAGCAGTGGTGGAGTAATCATGCCAGATCTCGACCCACACGGCGGGACCGAAACCGTCACCGTCCCGACGCACGAGACCCCGACTGAGACGAAGACCGAACCGACCGAGCGCGTCTCGGAAGACAAGAACCTCCTCGAACGTGACGGCGTCAAGTACGTGCGTGCCGAGGCGTTGCACCACGAACGCGAGAAGAACCAGCAGTTGTCCGCGGCGCTCGGCCAACTCGAGCCCGTCTTGCCGGAGTTCCAGGAGTTTCTGAAGACGCGCAAGGAACGCCAAGCGGCGACGGTCGCGAGAACAGCAGAACCGTCGTCTGACTACTCGCCTGACGAACTCGAAGGGCTGGCGGTCACACGCGGCTACTACACCGACGACCAGAAGCCCGATCTGGCTCGCGCGAAGCAAGAACTGGACATCTTGACGCGCATTGCGGATCGGCGAACGGCGCGCAGCATCAAGCCACTGGCGGAGCAGACCGCCCGAGACCGGGCAGATGCGAACCGACTCGCGGCTAGGTCGCGCACGTTTGTCGATGGCGAACCCTTGGTCGATCAGAAGTACGTCGATGCGGCGTTCGCGTCCGTGACGCCGGATCTGGCGGCTGATCCTGAAGTCGCGGCCATGTTGCAGATCGTCGCGGTCGGACTGCAATCGCTTGATGATCGCAAGGAAGGGCGCGGCCGGAGCACCCGGCGAGAGCCGATGCATGTGGAACGCGGCTCATCCCGATTCTCAGCCGGCGAAGGCAACTATTCTCCGCTGGAAATCGCAGCGGCCAAGGCCCGCGGCAAGTCCCCCGCGGAATTCCAGAAGCTCTCGGCGGCGGTCAACAAACTGGATGCCGGTGTGCTTGAGGAGGGTCTGTAATGGCGCGTCCCTACAAGAAGCGATACGGTGAAGACCCCTCGGCCGAGACCGTGGTCCAGACGCCAGAAGAGGCGCCGGTGATTACGAAGGCCGACAAGAAAGTGGCGAAGGAACAAGTCGCCGAAGCCTCGGGCGATCTGGTGGACATATGGGAACGGCGCATGCTCAACCCGATGGGGCAGACCACGCAACCGATTCGCATCAAGACCCCGGGCATGCGGCTGCGCTGGATCAATCTCGCCAGCCGGGGGCGGTATCAGCGGGCGCGGTATGAGCAGGGATGGGTGCCCGTGGAGAAGCGCGAGCTCGTGGACGAGCGCGAAATCTACGGCGTCAGCTACACCAATGAATCCTTCGTCTGCCGCGGGGAGAAGCAGCAAGAGATGCTGATGAAGATCCCTGTGGCGGTGTTCAAGAAGATCCAGTCAGCCAGAACCGCCGCGAACAAGCGGTCCTATCAGCACATCAAAGACAGCATCGCGCAATCGGGGGCCACGCATTTCGCCGACAAGTACGACAGCGAAGCCGGAGCCAGAGCCGCGGATGCGGTAGGCCAGTTCAAAGGCTCAATCGCGTTCGGCACCGAAACCGTTCCCGCCGAAGACGCGTAGTTTGTCCGGGGGCTTCGGCCCCCACCCTCCAGACGCAATCCGTTAATACGCGATCCGGTTGCCTCGCACCCGCTTGCTATTGTCGTCTCACGCGCGCGTCCGGTTGTCACAGGACGCATTCGGTCGTGACGGCGGGTGCAACGGTCAGACCTGCGGCGATCGTGAACGTGGACCACTGACCATTGTTCGGTTCGGTTCGCTTCTGGCGAAGCCGGAGGGCCAGTTATGGCAACCACGTACACCGTCAGTTCGGGTGACTACATCCGCCCGCTCAACAAGTGCATCCTGAAGGAATTCCCGGTTCACACCAGCCAAACCGTGCTGAAGGGCAGCGTGCTCCAGAAGGCCGGCGGAGGCTATGAGAACCGCGTCATCCTCTCGACCGACTCCATCACGTCAGGGATCGTGGGAGTCGCCGCGGAAGCGATCACCACGACCGCCACGCATGTCGCCGCGACCGACAAGGTGCTCGTGTGGGTCGCCGACGAAAAGACCGAGTTCATCGGCCGCACCGTCGCGGATGACGCCGTGGACTTCACGGACATCGGCGTCCGCGTCTCGCTCGAAATCGACGGGACCAACAGCATCACGCGCGTCGAGACCGACGACGTGACCAATGAATGCGTGGCGGTGCTGCGCTATCTCACGCCCGGCACGATGAACGTGCAGGCCACCGAAGGCGACGTCAGCGTGTGGGCCGTCTTCAAGTTCCTGCCTGGCGCCACCATCTACAACGCAACGGTCCTGGCTTAGTCCAGCGAGAGGAGCAGAGTCATGGCTGTTCAAGTACGCGGCACCTTCACAGAACTCTACGATGGCGTCGACAAGACCATCAAAACGATCATCTCCGACGCCTTGTCGGAGTTGTCTCCGATCTACAAGCAGTACTGCAACATGAAAAGCTCGGACAAGAAGTTCGAGCGCGTCGTGAGCGTCACGCCGTTTGGCGATGTCCCACAGAAGGCCGAGGGCGAAACCTACACCCTCGATCTGATTCGGGCGGGCTGGACGAAGGACTTCACGCATGTCGAGTTCGGCTTGGGGTTTGAAGTCACCGAAACGGCGCAAGAGGATGACGAGCACGACATCCTGATCCGCAACGCCGAAATGCTGGCCTTCTCCGCGCGGTACGTGCAGGAGAAGACGGCGGCCGATTCGTTCCACAACAACGGCTTCGGATCGGAAACGACCCCCGACGGTGTGTCGCTCTACAACACGGCGCACGTTCTCAAGGGCGGCGGCACGACCCGCAACATGCTGTCCACCGATGCGGATCTCTCGATT